>NZ_JBIWKX010000013.1:0-10092 GCF_044765885.1 Amycolatopsis sp. NPDC102389 | reverse complement strand
GGGGGGGGTTTGGGGGTTGTTTGCGTCCCCCACCACCCCCCCCCCCCCCCCCCCACGACCAGAGCTCGACCAGGGCCGAAGGCTCCTTTCACCGCATTAGACGCGGCGAAGGGAGCCTTCATCCCACCATCGGCCCGCCCGAGAACACGCCACGTTTGACCTTCGGCTCTAAATAGAACCCTCTTTGTCACTCACGACCCACTTGTGACACCGTGCATACTACCCAAATCGGACACTGGCGGCTTGAAAAGTGTCCCTTGTGGACATTCGTAACGCGGTCGACCCTCGTCGGTCGGCGCGGACCCAGGCTGTAAAGAGTGCGCGGCACGCCATATTCGACTTACCCCTCAATAGAACGCCCTTTGCCACTCACGACCCGCCCGCAAAGCCGCACAAAGCACTCGAATCGGACGCTCGAATCTAGACCTGTGTCCCTTATGGACAGTCAAGAAACGTGCAAGCCTCGTTGGAGAGCCCGCTAGACGACTTTCAGGCGCTGAAACCCGTGAGGAACACGAAGGAGGGCCGCCCCGAACGGGACGGCCCTCCGACTACTTCAAGAGACTCAGCGCTGCGGCGGACCACCCTGCGGACCACCGAACGGACCCTGCTGCGGGAACGGGCCACTACCCGGCCCCTGCGACGGCGGACCCTGGTACGGGCCGCCCTGCGGACCCGCGGGCGGCTGCGGCTGCGGCAACCGGGACGGCGGCGGAACCTGCGGGGACTCCGGAGCGGCCTCCGGCTCGGGAGCCGGCGCGGCCTTCGGGACCTGACGCGGAGCGGGCGGCTCCTGCCGCGGCGTCGCGACACCCAGCGCCGGAACTTCCTTACGCGCCACGGCTTCCGCGGCCGCGACGGCCTCGGCGACCTTCGGGTCGCTGGAGGTGTCGAACCAGCCCTGGACCTCTTCGTCCTCCAGATCCGGCTTCTCGACCGGCTCCTCCTTCGGCGGCTCGTAACGGAACACGCCGTCGTCGCCGGGGGCGCCGAGCGCGCGGGCGAAGCCCTCCAGGGCCTTGCCGTAGTCGCTCGGGATCATCCAGACCTTGTTCGCGTCGCCCTGCGCGAGCTGCGGCAGGGTCTGCAGGTACTGGTACGCCAGGACCTCGGGCGTCGGGCGCCCGGCCTTGATCGCCGCGAAGACCTTCTCGATGGCCTTCGCCTGCCCCTGCGCCTGCAGGTACCGGGCGGCACGTTCACCCTGCGCCCGCAGGATCCGCGACTGCCGCTCGGCCTCCGCGCTCAGGATCGCGGCCTGCTTGGCGCCTTCGGCCGCGAGGATCTGGCTCTGCTTCTGACCTTCCGCGGTCTTGATGGCCGATTCACGCTGACCTTCGGCGGTCAGGATCATCGCGCGCTTCTCACGGTCGGCGCGCATCTGCTTCTCCATCGAATCCTGGATGGAGGGCGGCGGGTCGATCGCCTTCAGCTCGACCCGGGCGACGCGGATGCCCCAGCGGCCGGTGGCCTCGTCGAGCACCCCGCGCAGCTGGCTGTTGATCGAGTCACGCGAGGTCAGCGTCTGCTCGAGGCTCATGCCACCGACGACGTTTCGCAGCGTCGTGGTGGTCAGCTGCTCGACACCGACGATGTAGTTCGAGATCTCGTACACCGCGGCGCGCGAGTCGGTGACCTGGAAGTACACGACCGTGTCGATGGACACGGTCAAGTTGTCCTCGGTGATCACGGGCTGGGGCGGGAAGGAGACGACCTGTTCACGAAGGTCGATCCGCGCCCGCACCTTGTCCAGGAAGGGCACCAGAAACGTCAGGCCGGGAGAAGCCACCGTCCGGAACCGGCCCAGCCGTTCGATCACGGCCGACTGCGCCTGCGGCACCACCATGATCGCCTTGACCACGACGACGACCACGAACAACGCGAGCAGTCCGACGACGATGAACACCACTGTCTCTGACAACTACCTTCCCCTTACGTAGAAACCTGTCCGGCTCACAGCGCGGCCGAAACGACCGCCGTGGCGCCCGAGATCTCGACCACCGTCACCGATGTCCCCGGGGCGATCGGTTCCCCGTCGGTCATGCATCGTGCCGACCAGACGTCGCCCGCCAGCTTCACCTGGCCGCTTTCGACGTCCACTGTGGACACTACTACCGCTCGCGCGCCGATCAGCGCGTCGGTGTTGGTCTTGATGTCCGGCCCCGAGAGGAACCGGCGTTTGAGGGTGGGCCGGACGAGCGCGAGCATCCCGACCGAAACGACGGCGAACACCGCGACATCGATGAACGGGTTCCCGGTCAAGGCCGCCGAGCCCGCACCGAACAGGGCCCCGACACCGACCATGAGCAGGAACAGATCACCCGAGAGCAGCTCGGCGATGATCAAGAGGATGCCGGCGATCAGCCAGATGAGAGCGCCTGTCATGCGTTCATGCTCCCAGATCGCGCCGTTCCATACCGGAGAAGCGAAACCGACGTGACCGACGCGTGACCTTGAGTGACCTCGCCCAAACCGGTCATTCAGGACTCTTCGCCCGGGTCGGAGACGAAGTCGATGAGCCGTTCCACCGCTCCGATCAGCGGCGTTTCCAAATCCCGGTAGCTGCCGACCGCAGTCAGGATCCGCTGCCAGCCCTCCCATGGCTCGCCCCAGCCGAGCGCGTCGCAGACACCCTGCTTCCACTCCGTGCCACGCGGGATCTTCGGCCACGCGCGGATACCGACCACCGACGGCTTCACGGCCTCCCAGATGTCGATGTACGGATGTCCGGTGACCAGTACGTTCTCGTCGCGGATCGCGCCGACGATCCGCGACTCCTTGCTGCCCGCGACCAGGTGGTCGACCAGCACGCCGAGGCGGCGGCCGGGGCCGGTGCCGAACTCGTCGATGCGGTCGGACAGCACGTCCACACCATCGAGTGGTTCGACCACCACGCCTTCCACGCGCAGGTCGTGTCCCCAGACCCGTTCGACGAGTTCGGCGTCGTGTTTGCCCTCCACCCAGATCCGCGAATCGCGGGCGACCCGGGCCTTGAGTCCCTGGACCTGGACCGACCCGGACGCGGAGATCCGGCGAGCCGGGGCTTTCGGGGCGGCCTTCGCCGGCACCAGCGTGACCGGTTTGCCCTCCAGCAGGAAACCCGCGGGGTTCAGCGGGAACACGCGGTGCTTGCCGTGCCGGTCTTCGAGGACGACGTTGCCGTACTCGATCTTCACCACGGCACCGCAGTAGCCGCTGGCCGGGTCTTCGACCACGAGTCCCGGTTCCGCGGGCACCTCGGGGATCTTCCGCTTGCGCGGGCCGGACAGCACGTCGTCGTACGAATGGGAGCGCACGGCGGTCGACGCTAGCGGTGCCCGGCGTCGGCGTCTCCCCGCCACGCCGGTCAGGCGGCCATCCGCAGCATGGTGTCGACGAAGGGGGTCCGCTCGCCCCTCTCCAGCGGGCGCATCACGAACAGCGGCGCGAGCGCGACGCACCACGCGCGCACTCGTCCGGCGTCGAAACCCGGCAGATACGGCGCGATCGCGTCGAAGCCGTCTTCGAGCGTTCCCCCTTCGCGCATCGGCAAGGTGACCCAGTCGGCCAGATCGAAGGAGGGATCGCCGACGCTCGGACGCGGGTCGATCGCGACCGCGCCCCGCCCGGGCCCGCCGTCGAGGACGTTGCCCGGATGCAGATCGCCGTGCACGATCGCGTTCCCTCCCCCGCCGGTCGCGAGTGCGAGTGCCCGCAGCCTCGCGCGATCGAGGGTCTCCAGCGAGAGCGTCGCCTCGGCCACCGAACCCCGTAACCCACGCTCGGCGAGGCGGTACATGAAGACGACGCGATCTTCCAGCGGCGAGAAATCCGGCGGCGGGGTCACCGCGTGGATCTGGGTCAGCAGGTCGCCGACCTCGGCCCATGGGACGTTCGCCCCCGCCTCCAGCAGCTGCGTGCCCGGATCGATGCCTTCCAGCAGGATCGCCCCGTCGGCGAGTTCGGTGTCCAGCACCTGCGCGACCCGCGAGCAGCCGTCCCACGCCCGTAGCGCGGCGGCCTCGGACGCGGCGATCGTGTGGTCCGGCGTCAGCTTGAGGACCTTCTTCGCGCCGGCGTCCCCCGCACAGATCAGGGTCCGGCCGGTGTTACCCGGTTTCGCGTCGACGACGGTGAGCCCCCACCGCGCCGCCAGCCGCGCCACGAGCGCGGGCAGTTCGTCGCACCACGTCGTGATGTCTTCGCCGAACCGCTTGATCAGCCGCGCACGCGCCTGGTCGTCGATCAGAACAGCGGCCACGGGATGGCGCGCCAGTCGTCGCCCGGCTCCGGGAAGACACCCTCCGCCAGGAGCAGTTCGGTGCGCTCGGCCAGCGCGCGGATCTCGAACCCGGTGAGGTGCTCGCCGAGCGCGTCACCGAGTTCGCCGTCCAGCCGCTCGCGCAGGCCGCGCAGCTTGCCGACCTCGTCTTCGGTCAGCCGCTCGCCGATCCAGCCCCAGAGCACCGTCCTCAGCTTCGGGTCGGTGTGCAGGCAGATCCCGTGGTCCACGCCGTAGACGCGGCCGTCGGCGCCGGCGAGCACGTGGCCGCCCTTGCGGTCGGTGTTGTTGACCACGATGTCGAGCAGGGCGAGTTCCCGCATCCCCTGCCGGTTCGCGTGCGCGAGGACCGCGGGTTCGCCGTCGCGATCGTGCGCGTGCAGGACGACACGCCAGTCGTCCGGCAAGTTGTCCGGGGACCGGACGTCGACCAGTTCCTCGTCGGTGGTCTCGATCCACAGCTGCACCATGCCGGGCCCGAACGGACCGTCGCGCAGCACCGTGGGCGGGATCGCGCCGAGCCCGGAGGCGTCGGCGATCATGGCCGTCGCGACCTCGCGGCCGGCGAGCGTCCCGTCCGGGAAGTCCCACAGCGGCCGTTCACCGGAAACGGGCTTGTAGACGACGTTGCCGGTGACGCCGTCGAGTTCGATCGTGCAGAAGAGCGTGACGTTGGAGGCGTCGACGAGCCTGCCTTCGACGTCGATCTTGCCGCGCGTCACCAGGTCCCGCGAAGTCTCCTCCACCCGGTCAGTCCTCGAGGACGTCGACGTCGCGCCGGTACCCGTTCTGGCGCGGGCAGATGTGACCCGCCGGGTCGAGCGGTTCCGCGCACAGCGGGCACGGCTTGCGGCCGGCGTTGACCACCCTGTCCGCTCGCTCCGCGAAAGCGCGAGCCGCGCCAGGGGTCAGGAAGACGCGGACGGCGTCCGGCCCCTCTTCGGTGTCGTCCAGAACGACCGTTTCATCCACCTCGCCCTCCGTCATCGCGAGCAGTTCGATGACGACGGCGCTGCTCTCGGCGTCCCAGCCGAGCCCCATCGTGCCGACGCGGAACTCCTCCTCGACCGGAACGGTCAGGGGGTCGACGTCGAGGAGCTCGTCGGGCGCGTCGTCCGGAACGTCCGCGCCGAACCGGCTGGCGACCTCTTCCAGCAGCGAGCTGAGCCTCTCGGCCAAGACCACGACCTGCTGTTTTTCGATCGTCACACTGATCGTGCGGACGTCCTCGGACGCCTGGAGGTAGAACGTGCGGTCGCCGGGCTCACCGACGGTTCCTGCGACGAACCGGTCGGGCTGGCGGAAGACGTGGATTACGCGAGACATGGCACCTTTGACCCTAGGCCACGGCCCCATGATCGGCATCCGCCGCCCCACGGTTCCGCCGAGGGCGAAACCGCTCGACAAAACCGGCGGTAGGAGCTGTGCCCCGGACCGGCGCGGGCAAAGGGTCGCTCCTAGTCTTCAACCGTGGTTGAGATCGCCCCTTACGGCACCTGGACGTCTCCCCTGTCGGCCGCCGACGTCGCGGCCTCGGGAGTCAGCGCGCAATGGCTCGGAACGGCGGGAAACGAGGTCTGGTGGGCCGAAGCGAGAACGGGTGAGGGCGGCCGCGTGACCCTCGTGCGGTCCCGCGCCGACGGCACGGTCGAAGACGTTCTTCCCGCTCCGTGGAACGTCCGGAACCGGGTCCACGAGTACGGCGGCCGTCCGTGGCTCGTCCTCGGCGACGTCCTCGTCTTCACCCACTGGACGGATCAGCGCGTCTACCGTCGCGACCTGACCACCGGCGAGACGACGCCGCTGACCCCTGAACCGGTGACCCGGCACCAGATCCGCTACAGCGACCTCCGGCCCGGCCGGACCGGCGAAGTGTGGCTGGTCCGCGAGCGCAGCACCGGCCCCCGGCGCGTCGACATCGCCCGGGACCTCATCGCGGTTCCCCTCGACGGCGGCCCGGAACGCGTTCTGACGGCCAGTCACCACTTCCTCACCGCACCGCAGCTTTCGCCCGACGGAACGCGTGCGGCGTGGATCGGCTGGAACCATCCCGCGATGCCTTGGGACGGCACCGAACTGTGCGTCGCCGAACTCCGCGAGGACGGGACCTTCGGGCCGCACCGCGTGCTCGCCGGCGCGGCCGACATCTCCGTCTGCCAGGTCGAATGGGAGTCGGCGGACAGCCTGCTGGCCTTGCTCGACCCGCACGGCTGGTGGAATCTGCACCGGGTCGGGCTCGACGGCGGAATCACGAATCTCGCCCCGGCCGAGCAGGAGATCGGTGGTGCGCAGTGGAAACTCGGCGCCCGCTGGTTCACGCCGCTCGGAGACGGCCGGTTCGCCGTCATCGCCTCGGGCAAGCTCGCGATCCTCGACGAGGCGACGCGGGAGCTGACCCCGGTGCCGGCCGCCGCCGACCTGACCTCGTGGTCCACCAACGGCTTGGCCGTCCATGAAGGCAGCGTCGTCGGCGTCGCGGCGGGCCCGAAGCGCGAAGCCGCCGTCGTGAAGGTCGACCTCGCCGGCGAGACGGTGACCGAACTCGCTTCGGCACCCGGACCGACTTCGCCCGCCTACCTGTCGACGCCCGTGGAGCGGATCTTCAAGACCGACGACGGCGACCGGATCCCGGCCTTCCTCTACCTCCCCGCGAACCCCGGCTTCGCCGCGCCGGACGGGGAACTGCCACCGCTGTTCGTGTATCCGCACGGCGGGCCGACCGGCCGGGACAGCGCGGTGCTCGATCACGAGATCGCCTACTTCACCAGCCGCGGGATCGCCGTCGTCACGGTGAACTACGGCGGTTCGACCGGCTATGGGCGCGCCTATCGCGAACGGCTGCGGGAGCAGTGGGGCGTCGTCGACGTCGCCGACTGTGTCACCGTGGCCGAAGCCCTGGCCGCGGAAGGCACCGTCGACGGCGACAGGCTGGCGATCCGCGGCGGCAGCGCGGGCGGGTACACCTCCGCCGCTTCGCTGACCACCACGACGACCTACCGCGCCGGCACCGTGATGTACCCGATCCTCGACCTCACTCAGTGGACCGGTGACGGCGGCGAGACGCACGACTTCGAGTCCCGCTACCTCGACGGGTTGATCGGGCCGTTGCCGGAAGCCGAGCAGCGCTACCGGGACCGGTCGCCCATCAACAACGCGGGCACCCTCGCCGGTCCCCTGCTGTTCCTGCAGGGTCTGGAGGACGAGATCTGCCCGCCCGAGCAGGCGGACCGGTTCGTGGCCGGCTTGGCCGGGCGCGGGATCGAACACGCCTACCTGAGGTTCGAAGGCGAGCAGCACGGGTTCCGGAAGGCGGAGACGATCGTGGCCGCGCTCGAAGCGGAGTTGTCGTTCTACGGTCAGGTCTTCGGCTTCGAGACGCCAGGCGTGCCGAAGCTCCGGCTGAGCCGGTGAGGCCACCGAAGACGCGACCGGGCGACACGATCGCCTTGGTCGCCCCGGCGGGCCCGGTTCCGCAGGACCTCGTCGAGAAGGCGCTACCGGTGCTCCGCGGCTGGGGCGTCGAGATCCACGTCGGCGAGTGCGTCCGCGCTTCCTCCGACGGCTACCTGTCGGCCTCCGACGAGGCGCGGGCCGCCGAGTTCACGCGGGCCTGGCTGGACCCGGGAGTGACCTGCGTCCTCGCCGCCCGCGGCGGCTACGGCTCGCAGCGGATGCTCGATCTGATCGACTGGGCGGCGCTGAAGGCGGCCGGGCCCAAGATGTTCGCCGGGTCGAGCGACGTCACCGCGCTGCACCGGGCGGTGAACGTCCACTTGGGACTGGAGACGCTGTTCTCCCCCATGCCCGCGACCACCCTGTTCGACGCCGTGGCCGCCGAACACCTGCGGCTGTCGCTGTTCGAACCGGACAGCGCGCGGCTGATCACCTCGCCGACATCGTCGCCCTTGGTGCCCGGCCTGGCGACGGGGACGCTCATCGGCGGCAACCTCGCCCTGCTGGCGTCCGGCCTCGGCACGCCGGAACAGGACTCGGCGCGCGAGACGATCGTGCTGCTGGAGGACGTCACCGAGAGCGTCTACCGGATCGACCGGATGCTGACCCAGTTGCTGCGTTCCGGCTGGCTCGACGGCGTCCGGGGGTTCGTGCTGGGTTCGTGGAAGTCCTGCGGTGATCCCGAGGCGATCCGCGCTCTGATGCTCGACCGGCTCGGACCGCTCGGCGTGCCCATCGCGTGGGACTTCGGCGTCGGGCACGTCCCTGCGTCGCCGACCATCCCCCTCGGGGCGCGGGCCACCCTCGACGCCGACGCGGGGACGCTCCAGATTTTGCCATAACGGCAACGGAACTTGCGAAGACGGCCGGACCGGAGGCATCTTGCGGTCATGGATTCGACACAGCAGTTCTGGGAAGACTTCTACCGGGACAAGGACCAGGTCTGGAGCGGGAAGGCGAACCCGATCCTGGTGAACGAGGTCGCCGCCCTCACCCCGGGCACCGCACTCGATCTCGGATGCGGCGAAGGCGGCGACGCCATCTGGCTCACGCAGCAGGGCTGGCGCGTCACCGCCGTCGACATCTCCGACGTCGCACTCGAGCGCGCCGCCGCCCACGCGGCCGAGGCCGGCGTCGAGGGCATCACCTGGGAGCGCCACGACCTGTCGAAGTCGTTCCCGGAAGGCCGTTTCGACCTCGTTTCCGCGCAGTTCTTCCACTCCCCCGTCGCGGAGGACGGCGAGCGGGACAAGGCGCTCCGCCGCGCCGCCGAAGCCGTCGCGCCGGGCGGAACCCTGGTGGTCGCCGGCCACGCGGGCTGGCCGACGTGGATGGAAGAGCCGCCGCACAAGGACGTCCACTTCCCGACGACCGCCGAGGTCCTCGAAACACTGGCCTTGGCCGACGGCGAATGGACCGTGGAGCGGCAGGAGCTGATCAAGCACGACTTCCCGGGTCCGGAAGGACAGCACGGGACGCGTTCGGACAACGTGCTCCGCGTGCGCCGCTCGGGCTAGGTACCGTCGCGGGTATGCGGATGACGCCTGCCGAAGCCCGGTCACGGTTCGAAGGCGAGCGGATCGCGAGACTGGCGACGGCCGGTTCGGACGGCGTGCCGCATCTGGTGCCGGTGACGTTCGTCGTCGAAGGCGACTCGGTGGCCTTCGCGATCGATCACAAACCGAAGAGCACGACGGCGTTGCGGCGGCTGAAGAACATCGCGGAGAACCCCGCCGTCAGTTTTCTGACCGACCGCTACGGCGAGGACTGGGCCGGGCTGTGGTGGGCGCGGGCGGACGGTGTCGCCCGGGTGCTGACCGACCCTGACGAGCAGGCGCTGCCGGTACGCCTGCTCCGGGAGAAGTATCCGCAGTACGAGGCGCAGCCCGCTCCGCATGCAGTGGTGAGCACCCTCGTTCACTCTTGGAGCGGGTGGCAGGCTTCCTGAGCGTTCTTTTGTGTTGTTGCCGCTGCGCGGCAACAACACTTTCGCCGGGTGGTATAGGTCGTTATACAGTTTGGAGCCGGGCGCAAGTCCGTGAAGGCCTCCTTGAGGGACTCTGGATCCCTGAAGGGGCCCTTCACGGACCGGTCCCTTCCAGGGAACTCGCAGCTCTCGACCGCGCAGCCTCGCCGGAAGTCCGTGAAGGCCTCCTTCCCTACCCTGAAGGTAGCGAAGGAGGGGCGGATTCATGCGGTCGTTGCAACATGCTCCATTTAGGACAGTAGCATGTTGAGTTTTTCTTGGGGTGTAAGCCAGTCCAGTGTTTTGCGGGGACGGCCGTTGAGTTCGGCGGCCACCCTGGCGAGATGTTCGGGGCTGTGGACTGAGAGGTCGGTGCCTTTGGGGAAGTATTGGCGGAGCAGGCCGTTGGTGT
>NZ_JBIWKX010000012.1:100731-176014 GCF_044765885.1 Amycolatopsis sp. NPDC102389 | reverse complement strand
GAATTGTTCTGTCGCAAGACCAATCGTCCCAAGTCAGAGGGCATCTGCGCGCCTACGACACGATCAACTCACCACAAACATCGGTGGATCCAGGTCAGACGCGGTGAAGGGAGCCTTCAGTGCACACACGACAGCTCTGTCGCTCCGGTTCGCGCACCGTCAGACGTCGGCGGGCCGCAGCCGCTCCGCGCGCAACGCCAGCTCGATCCGCAGCCGCTGATCCGGATCGTCCAGCCGCTCGCCGAACAGTTCGGAGAGCCGCCGCAGCCGCGCCCGCACCGTCTGCGGATGCACCGCGAGCTGCCGGGCGATCTCGGGCGCGCTCCCCCGGGTCTGCACCTGCGTGAGCAGGGTCGCCGACAGCTCGTCGTGCTGACGCGGCGCCAGCCCCGACAACGGTTCCAGCGCCTCGCCCGCCAGCCGGTCGAGCAGGAACTCGTCGGCGAGCAGCAGCAGCGTGGTGATGTGCTCCTCGCACCACAGCACCGGGCCGACCGTGGTGATCATGCCCCGCTGGGCGAGCTCGGCCGCGCGGCGCGCGATCCGGTACGACTCGGCGGCCTGCGCGGCCGGTACGGAGACCCCGACCGTCGCCGACCAGCCGGACGGCAGTTCCCGCAGACCGCTCAGGTCGGCTTCGGGGCAGGCCACCAGCGCGCCGGGCGGGTCGGAGACGAGATCCACGGGCACCGCCGAGGGCAGCAGGCCCGCCGGGAACGAGGGCGCTCCGGGCGCCGCGGTGAAGACGACCGCCGTGATCCGCTCCGGAATCCGCCAGCCGATGGCGACGGCGAGCGCGCCGGCGTCGGCCTGGCTGTACCCGGTGCCCCCGGCCAGCAGCCGGAACAACCGCGCCCGCTGCTCCGCGGGCCCCGTCGCCTCGGCCTGCGCGGCGTTGTAGCCGTCGGTCAGCGCCATCGTCACCTCGACGACGTCGCCGAACAGGCACTCCGCCGCGCCGTAGAGGACGTCACCGGGCAGCTGGAGCTGACGGCCGATCGAAGCGATCGAACGCCACAACACCCGGCTCGAGACCCTGAACGCCGCCTGCGCGGCTTCCCGGCTGAGTCCTTGATGGAACGCGATGCGGCCCTGTGCGCGGAAATCGCCCAGGAGGTCGTTCTGCAGCAATTCGGGGACACCGACCCGGTCGATGGCGCGTTCGATACTGCGCCTGGTCAGCTCGACGGCCGCCGCACGGGCCTCGCCGTCACTGAACACCTCGGCGCATTCGCCGATCTCGGACACCACGCCTTCGACGCAATGCCGGGCGATCGCCGGGATCCGCGGCCGGATGGCGTCGCCGAGTTCCCTCGGCAGGCGTGCCCACAGGGCGCCGACGGGCTGCCAGGTCACGTGTGCGATCCCCCGCTGAGAAGTAGGCCGACGATTACGGGCACCCATTCCCTTTCGTCCGCGCGCCACCGGCGCACTCGAATGCACGGAGCGTAGAACCGTCGACACATCCGTGTCAAAAGACGTCACACCGAAACGCCCGCTCGTTGTCACGCGGCTGAGCGTCGCGACTTTCCGTTGCAAATTCAACGTCACATTCGAGGTACAGGCCGTCCGCCGATCCAGTACAAACTCCCCGGCACCGTTCCCGTCGATCCGACGCGGTCATGCAAACGGATTCATGTTTCCCTCCCCCGGTTCGAAGAAAATCAAAGGGTGGTCTTGGTGGTCGAGTATCGCGGTTTCGGCATGCTGGCGGCGTTGCCCCGTTCGCTCGGCGAAGAACTGCGTCCGTATACCGGGCACGCCGCGGCCGCCATGGTCAAGCAGGTGCAGCGGTCGGTCACCGCGTATTCGCAGCCGTTGCGCGGTGTCTTCGGCCGGGTCCTGGTCGTCTCCTGCGAGCGGGCGGTGCGGCACTACGTCGACTGCATCGGCGATCCGGACGTGCCCCACGACCGCTGGATCGACTTCTACCGCATGCGCGGGCGGATCGAGTTCACCGAAGGCCGGAGCCTGGAACCGTTGCACGACAGCGTGACCATCGGCGCACGGGCGGCATGGCGGGCGATGCGGCCCATCGTGCGCGGGCTCGGCGTCGGCCTCGACGTCATCGCGCTCGCGGCGGAGTCCGTCTTCGTCTACGTCGACGAACTGTGCGCCACGACGATCGAGGGTTACCAGGAGGCGGAGGCCAGGGCGGCGGGGGCGATCCCGCTCCGGCGCCGTCGCCTGCTGGAACTGATCTCCCAAGCGCCGGAAGGCTCGGCGTGCAGTATCGCCAGCCTGGCCGACGGCGCGGGCTGGCGGCTTCCGGGCGCCGCGGCGATGGTCGCGCTTCAGCGTGCGGCGGGTGCGCCCGACTTTCCGGTCCACCTCCTGGACGACACCGTGCTGGCCGACCTCGACACCTCCGAGCCGTACCTGCTCACCGCGGATCCGGACACCGACCTCGCCCCGCTGAAGGACTCGCTCGACGGCTGGCGCGTGGCGGTCTCGCCCGTCGTGCCGCTCGCCGACGCCCCGGCCGCCCTCCGCACCGCCCGCCGCGCGCTACTGCTGACCGGCGAGGAAGCGCCCGGCCCGGTCATCTGGTGCCGGGACCACCTCGCCACGCTGTGGCTGCTCGCCGAAGACTTCCTCGGGGCCGAACTCGCCAAGCAGAGCCTCGACCCGTTCACCTCGCTGAGCGATAAACAGCAGGAACGGCTCAGCGAAACCCTGCTGGCGTGGCTGGAGACCCGCGGCGGGGCACCGGAGATCGCGCACCGGCTCGGCGTGCACCCGCAGACCGTGCGGAACCGCCTCCGTCAGCTGGAGGACCTGTTCGGCGACCGCCTCAGGGACGCCGACGACCGGTTGAACATGCAACTCGCGCTGCGCGCGCGGCGCCTCATGCGCGCCCACCGCCGCGACGAAGGGACCTGATGCGCCGCACTCGCCGCTCCGGTGGCCGCACGGTGGGGAGCACCCAGCGGAGGCCGCGGCGGGCGCGTTTCGCCCTCGGCTGATCGACGTGGAAGTCCGCCCGGCAGGCCATTGCGTTTCTCCCCGTGGTGACGGGTGTTTACCGACGCTTTCCTGAATACCGGGACGGTGGGAAAATGTCGATGCGCAATAGCCCGGCGCCCCCGGTTTTGGCATCCGCCTCGGGGTCGGTCCCGGCATTCTTGTCACCCGGGTCGCAATCGTCGGACGTGTCCCGCGACACGCTGACGATCCGGCCGTTCTACACGTTATTTTGACGCTCGACAACGGAAAGGCGGGACATGGCCCTCCAAGCGCGCACACTGACCCTGCACGGCCGGGAAATCCGGCTGCGGGAATACGTTCCGTCCACAAAGGACGTCGCGGGCGAGCCGCTCGTGCTGCTGCACGGTATCTCGGGCAGCGGCGAGACCTGGATCCCGTTGCTCGACCACTTCGAGCGAAGCGGGTTCGGGCGCCGCGTCCTCGTCCCCGACCTTCCCGGCCACGGCGACTCGGCCGCCCCGCGGGCCGACTACGGCCTCGGCGCGATGGCCAGCGTGGTCCGCGATGTCCTCGCCCTCACCGGGAACCGCCACGCGACCATCGTCGGGCACTCCCTCGGGGGCGGGATCGCGATGCAGTTCGCCTACCAGTTCCCCGAGATGTGCGCCCGCCTGGTGCTCGTGGGCAGTGCCGGGCTCGGTCCACAGGTGACCCCAGTGCTGCGCGCGACGGCCCTGCCGGGAGCCAAGGTGGTGCTCACCCTGGCCGTCAACCTGGTCACCGTCGCGATCGCCCGCGGGCTCGCCGCGGCCGGCCGCTCCCTCGGCGGGAAACTTTCCCCCGAGACCAGGGAGCTGACACGTCACCTTGCGTCACTGGCCGACCCTGGCCGGCGGCGCGCTTTCCTGTTCATCGCCCGCAGCCTGATCGACCTCCGGGGCCAGCGCGCGAGCGCGATCGACAAGCTCTACCTCGCCAGGGAGGTGCCGACGCTCGTCGTCTGGGGCGCGCGCGATCCGCTCATCCCGGTCGCCCACGGCCGGAAGACCGCGGAAGTGCTGCCGGACAGCCGATTGACCGTGTTCGAAAAGGTGAAACACTTTCCACATGTGGCCGACCCGGCTCGGTTCGCCAGCGAGCTCGAACGCTTCCTCGCCGCGACCGCGCCCGCCAGGCTGAGCCTGGACGAGGTCGTCGAGGTACTCATCCGCGCCAGCGAGGCGGCGGAAGGGCGCGAAAACGTCCCGGAAAAGTTGTCATCCGGACGCCATCTCCGGCCTGCCTAAATGTCACTCATCGCCGGATCGGACCACCCGTTCGGGTGTAGTCCATCCAGGTGGCCGATCAAGCTCCCGCCAGCCGTTGACAGTCCTCTCGGCCGGATTTTATGTTGCGTGAGCCACAAAATCTGGATCGGCTTCATCGTTGAAGAGGCTGATTTTGTTGCTAGCAAGGATAAAAACATGACCGACTTGGATACCGGATTCTCGCGGCACGAGCTGCGGACCGCACGACCCGACCCCGACGTGCGCCACCCCGCCACCCCGCACCGCCAGCCACCGGGTCCGGTCCAGCGACCGCGCGCCTTCACGCCGGCACCGCGAACCCCAGTGGAGAACCGACCTGTGCGCAGCACCGGTGCGAATGGACTGTGGGCGTCACTGCCCAGAGACCTGGGCGAGCGGTTCCGGCCGCGGGCCGACCCCTTGGCACGAGCCATCCTGCAGGAGGTGCAACGAGCCGTCCCCGAATACGCGCAGCCGTTGGAAGGCGCGTTCGGACAGATGATCACGCAGGGTATCCGACAGGCGATCCTGCACTGCCTCGATACCATCGGTCAGGGGACGGCGCCGCTCGACAAATGGTCGGCCGTGTTCCGCAACCTCGGCAAGGTCGAATTCAACGAAGGGCGCAGTCTCGACTGCCTGCAGACGGCCTACCGCGTCGGCGGTCGCGTCGCGTGGCGGCACGTTTCGGAATTCGGGCAGGCGATCGGAGCGGACGCCGATCTCCTGTGCACCGCGGCCGAGGCGATTTTCGCTTACGTGGACGAGATTTCCGCCTTGTCCATCGAGGGCTACACGGCCGCGCAGGAACGGGCCGCGGGCACCAGGGCGAGACGCAGGCGCAGGTTGCTCGAACTGATGCTCTCCGATCCCCCGTCCTCACCGCAGTCGATCGCGTCCCACGCCGCGAACGCCCAGTGGCCGCTGCCTGCCGAGGTCACCGTCGTCGCACTGGAGCGACGGCTCGGCCCGCTGGACCCCGACAGCGCCGATCTGGACGCCGAAGTCCTGGTCGACTTCGAAGGTCCGAAGCCCTGCCTGGTCACCGGCGACCCGGAAAAGCACCTGAAGGACCTCGCCGAACGGCTTCCCGGCTGGCGCGCGGTGATCGGCCCGGCCGTGCGGCTCACCGAAGCGCCGCGCTCCCTGATGTGGGCCCGCCGCACACTGCGGCTGGTCCAGCGCGGGGTCCTGCCGGACAATCCGGTCACGCGGTACAGCGATCACCTGTCCACCCTGTGGCTGCTCGCCGACGAGTTCCTGGTCCGTGAGCTGTGCACGCGCAGCCTCGCCCCGTTCGAAGACCTCACCCCCAAACAGCGGGCGCGGCTCGGGGAGACGTTGCTGATCTGGCTCCAATCCCGGGGCAGCGCTCCGGAGATCGCGAAGAAACTCAAGGTCCACCCCCAGACCGTCCGGTACCGCATGCACCAGCTCATCGATCTCTTCGGCGACCGGTTGAACAACGCCGACGACCGGCTCGACATGGAGATCGCCCTGCGCGCGGAGGCCTTGCTCGCCGAGAACTGACAGATCAGCGTTTCCCACTCACAACGAGGTGACGAGGTGACCCGACCGCAGGACGCCCGCAGCGGGGTCGAGGCGACGTACGGTCCGCTGCTCACGCCCGCCCGGCCGGGTGGGCCGAGCGGGCGCCCGGTCCAGCTCTGGGCGCTGTTGCCGAGAGAGCTGGCGACCGTGTTCCGGCCAGGGCTGGGCGATACGGCCGGGGAGGTGGTCCGGGAGATCCAGCGGACCATCCCCGACTACGCGCGGCCACTGGACGGGGCGTTCGGGAAGGCGCTCAAGACCGGCGTGCAGATGGCGTTCGTGCAGTTCCTCGAGCGCCTCGGAAACCCCGAGGCTCCGCCGGAGGACCGGCGGAGCGTGTTCGTGAGCCTGGGTGTCCAGGAGTTCCATCAGGGCCGCAACGTCGACGTCCTCCAGGCGGCCTACCGGGTGGGCGCCAGGGTGACCTGGCGCCGGATGGCCGAGATCGGGCGTCGCGCGGGGGTGCCTTCCGCGACGCTGTGCCTGCTCGCGGAAGCCATCTTCGCCTACATCGACGAGCTTTCGGCGCTGTCGGTCGAGGGCCACGCGGAGGCGCGGGAAAAGGCCGCCGGCGCGCTGGAGCGCCGGCGGCACCGGCTGATGGAGCTCCTGCTCGCCGACCCGCCGTCGCCTCCCGACGTCGTCAAACACGCCGCCGACCTGGCCCGCTGGGAACTACCGGACCGGCTCGTCGCCGTCGCACTCGACCAGCCGCCGGACGAGGCCCCGCCGACAGCTTCGTCAGCGCTGGCCGACTTCGAGAGCAACTCCCCCTGCCTGCTGCTGCCCGCTCCGGAACCGGACGAACGGGAGCGCTTCGCCGAAGCCCTGGCGGGCAGGCGGGCCGCGATCGGCCCCGCGGTCCCACCCGTTTTCGCGGCCCGTTCCTTGCGCGCCGCGCGAGAAGCCCTGCGGCTCGTCGACTCCGGCGCGCTCGCGGACGAGCCCGTGACATGGTGCGTCGACCATCTTTCGCGGCTGTGGCTGCTCAAGGAGCCGTTCTTGGCCGCCGAACTCGTCCGGGAACGGCTCGGCCCGCTGGCCGGATTGACCGGGAAGCAGCATTCGCGGCTGGCCGGCACGCTGCTGGCGTGGCTGGAGACCTGCGGGAACGTCCGTGAAGTGGCGGAACGGCTCGCGGTGCACCCGCAGACGGTGCGGTCCCGCGCTCAGGAACTGGAGGCGCTGTTCTCGGACGGGCTGCGGGATCCCGAGCGGCGGTTCGAAATGATCCTTGCTTTGCGGGCCGCCCCTTCTTGAGGCTTTGCGCGCTCGTCTGATGTCGCGAAAGCCACTTTCGGGACATCAGACGTCGCGAAAGTGGCTTTCGCGACATGATCGCCGCCGTATCTGCGGGCAGCCGCCGCTCAAGTCAGGCCGCCGCCAGAGCGGTCACCCGCCACTTCCCCTCGGCCCGTTCCGCACTCACGCTGAGCTGAGCCGCACCTGTACTCCGCTGCCCGTCCCCCCGCACCCCGGTCTGGTCCAGGAACACCAGCAGCGACGCCCTGTCCCCGTCGAGGACCTTGACGCCCGAGACCACCGCGGTCGAGGTCACGACCAGCTTCTGCTCCGCCGCGATCCCCCGGACCTGCGCGAACAGCTGGTCGTACTGCCCCAGCGCCGGCCCGGTGAGGACCGCTTTCGCGGCTTGCTCGCTCTTGGCCGGGTCGTCGTAGCGATAGGAGAAGACCGTCCCGAGCGCCTTGCCGATCTGGTCGCTCACCTCCGCGGTGGTGGCGACGTCGGTCAGCGCGGTGTTGTGCGTCAGTACCGCCGTCGCGTCCCGCGCTTCGATCGCGAACCACCCCGCGAGGCCCGCCATCACCAGCGCGACCGCGCCGAACACCACGGCGCCTCGCCGCCGCACGGGAACGACGGCCGGGGCCTCGGGAACTTCCTCGACTGGAGCGTCGAGAATTCGCGTGCTCCCGCGCATTTTCCCGGCCACCTTCACCGCGCGCCGTGCCGGTTTGACGGCTCGTTTCGTGGTCATCGCGTCCTCCGTCAGGGCTTTCCGGTGTCGGTCACCGGCACCTGGCCGAGTGACGTGACGCGCCACCCGTCCGGCGTCCGGTTCAGGCCGGCGCGGAACCGGTTGTGCTTGGTCACGGCTTCCCCGCCTTCGGGCCGCACCTCGAGTTCGACCGAAGCGATCACCTCGGCCGTCCCGCCGCCACTGTCCACTTCGGTCACCGCGGCGTCGACGACGCGGCCGGTGGTGACGGTCTTCGCCTGGCCGATCCGGCCCAGCCCGCCTTCCCGGTCCCGCGCCAGCTCGTCGTGCAGCGCCCCACCGGACAGGTTCAGCCAGTTCTGGTAACCCTGCTCCGCCTGCCGGTAGTCCAAAGTGGTCAGTGCGGCGACCGCTTGCCTGCCCATCTGCAACGCCTCGTCGCGGACCGTGGCCCGCGCGACGCCGTCGTCACGGCTCGCGTCCCACCACGAGTAGCCGAACCAGGCCGCCAGCGCGGTGGCGACGATGGCGAGCGATACCGCGATCCGAGTCATGGCCTTCACCTTCCTGGCACGTTCTGCGAGCCGCGCACGTTCGTCGGGTTGCCCTTCGGCAGGGCGCAGCGCGCCGCGGTGTTCAACGGACGTGGCGACGTGTCGAGTCCGTCGCGATAGCCGGTCCCGTAGCCGGTCACACACGGCGGCGGATCGAAGAACGTCAGCGAAAGGCCGACGCGCGCGCCGTCCGGGCCCATGATCGCGTGCCCGGCGGCGACCGCTTTCGGCGCGGTGACCAGCAGTTGCTCGATCCCGTCCTGCCGGGTTTCCAGCACGTCCGCGGTGGTCAGCAGGTTCGCCAGCAGGATGCCGAGGCTCGGGCCGGTCTCCCGCAGGAGCGTGCTGACCTCGTTCGCGGCCGCCGGGACGGCCGGGATCAGCCGCCGCAGATCGCCGTCGGAGCTCTTCAACGTCGCGGCGAGCAGTTTCGCGTTCGCGCCGAACGAGCGGATCGCGTCCGCCTGGGAGACCTGGGTGTCGAGCACGGTCCGCGCGTCGGTCACGAACCTGGTCAGCGGGCCGACGTGCGCGCTCGCCGCCTGCACGAACTCGATCCCCCTGCCGACGAGCTGGTCCAGCGCCGGGCCGGCGTCGGAGGTCGCGTTGTACAGCTCGTCGACCACGGTCCGCAGCGCCGGTTTCGGCACCGAGTTCGCGAAAGAGTCCACACTGGACAGAACGACGTCCACCGGCAGCGGGATCTTCGTGTCCGCCTCGGCGATCACCGAACCGTCCCGCAGCATGGCTCCGTTGTCGCGGCGAGGCCGCAGGTCGACGTACTGCTCGCCGACGGCGGAGCGGTTGGCGACGACGGCTTCGGTGTCCGCGGGCACTTCCGGGCCACCCGGCTCGATTTCGAGGTCCACCTCCATCCCGGAGGCGGTCAGCCGCAGTTCGCCGACCCGGCCGATCGGCACGCCCCGATAGGTGACCTCGGCGTTGCTGAAGATGCCGCCACCGGTGGCGAGCCGCACCTTGACGGTGTACCCGCGGTCGAGCACCAGTTTGTCCAGCCCCGCGTACGTCGCGCCGACGTACGCGACGCCGAGGACCGCGATGGTCACGAAGACCACCAGCTGCACGCGGACGAACTTGGTCAGCATCAGCGGCCACCACTGTTCTTGAAGGTCAGGAACGTGTTCAGGTAATCACCGCGGATGGCCTCGAGCGCGGCGTCGGGGAACGGGAAGGTGAAGATCATCTCCATCGCCTTCGGCAGCTTGTCCCCGGAGTCGGCCAGCTTCCGCAGCAGCGGTTCGAGCGCTTTAAGGTCGGCGACGAGGTCGTCCTTGCTGCGGTTCACCGTGTCGACCGCGACCGAAGTGAGCCCGTCCAACGACTTCAGCATCCCGACCAGCGCCTGACGCTGCTGGTTCAGCACCTCGATCCCGGGAGTGAGCCCGTTCAGCGTCGCCTTGATCTCCTCGGTGTTCGCGTTCAGCGTCGCCGCGAGCTTGTTGACACTCTCGATGGCGCGGGTGATCTCCGCCTTGTGCTCGTCGAGTCCGCGCACGAACACGTCCAAATTGGACAGAAGGCTGCGGGCGGCGCTCTCCTTGCCGCCCAACGCGGCGTTGAGTTCGCGCGTGATGTTCTGCACTTGCGCGACGCCGCCGCCGTTGAGCAGCAGGGAAAGCGCGCCGAAGACCTCCTCGATCTCCGGAGTCAGCGACGAGCTGGCCAGCGGGATCACCGCGCCGTCGGCCAGCCGCCCGCTCGGCGTCCCTTCGGGCGGCGGCGCGAGCTCGACGAACTTCTCCCCGAGGATGCTCGCCTGCCGCAGCCGCGCGACGGCGTTGGCCGGCAGGTTCACGTCCCCGTTGAGCAGCAGCCCGACCACCGCGCTGCGGCCGTCCGGCGCCAGATCGACGGTCCGCACCTGGCCGACCGGGACGTCGTTGACCTTCACCCCGGACTGGGGCACGAGGTCCAGCACGTTGGTGAAACTCGCCGTGACATGGATCGGGTGCTCGCCCAGCGCGGCCCCGCCCGGCAGCGGGATGTCGTAGACGTCGACGCCATCGCTACAGCCGGTGGCGGCCAGCACGAGGGCCAGTACGGCAGCGATCCGGGTCTTCATTTCGCCCCCGAGAATTCGGTGATGTTCCCTCGCCCGTCCAGCGTTCCCGCGCCCTGGTTGTACGCGCCGAGCACGTTCGCCAGCGCGTTCGGCGCCGCGTCGAGTGCTTCGCTCAGCGACGCTTTCTGCTGGCTGAGCAGTTTGGTGATCTCGGCGAGTTTGTCGACATCGGACTTGACCTTGCCCCGGTTGTCCTTGATGAAACCCTGCACCACGCCGAGGGCCTCGGTGAGTTCGGTCATCGCGCCGGAGAACTGGTCGCGCTGATCGGCCAGGATCTTGCTGAGCGAGGAGATCTGCTGGATCGCCTGTTTCACCTTGCCGTCGTTCGCGGCGAGCATCGCGGTGAACTTGCTGATGTTGTCGACCGAGTTGAACAGATCGTCCTTGGAGTCGCTCGCCGTCCTGGCGAACTCGCCGAGGTTCTTGATCGCCTCGCCGAGCTTGCCGCCGTTGCCGTCGAGGTAGGTCGCGGCCTTGGTCAGTACGTCGCTGACCGCGCCGTCCCGGTTGGCACCCTTCGGCCCCAGCGCGGTCATCAGCTGGTTGAGGCTGCCCAGGAGTTCGTCGACCTCGACCGGGGTGACGGTGCGCTCGGGCGGGATCCGCGCGTCGCCGCCCAGTTCCGGCCCGCCGAGGTAGACCGGGGTGAGCTGCACGTACCGGTCGGCGACCAGGCTCGGCGTGATCACGACGGCGCCGACGTCCGCGGGCAGCTTGACGTCGGGCCGCACCGTCATGGTCACCTCGACGTTCGTGCCGCGCGGTTCGACCTTGGTCACCGAACCGATCGGGACGCCGAGCACCCGCACCTCGGTGTTCGGGTACACCCCGACGGTCGCGGAGAAGAACCCGGTCACCACACGATCGGCCTGCCGGGTCAGCAGCGGCCACGCCGCCGTCACCAGCAGGCCCGCGACGACGGCGACCGCGAGCCGCCGCAGCCAGGCGCGCCGCCGGGAGTGGGCGCCGAGATCGGTCAGCGTGAAGTGGCGCCCCATCAGCGTCCCCCTTGCCTCGAAGGCATGCAGCTGCCCGGCGTGCCGCCGGTCGGGACGAGCCCGCAGATGTAGGTGTCGATCCACCGGCCGTTGCCGACCGCGTTGCCGAGCAGCCGGTAGAAGGGGCCGGCCAGCCGCAGGCTCTCGTTGAGCTTGTCCTGGTTGCGCAGCAGCACGGTGGCGACGCGATCGAGCTGGTCGAGCGCGGGACCGAGGGTCTTCTGGTTGTCCGCCACCAATCCCTTGAGCTGGATCGACAGGTTCTTCACCCCGCTGAACAGCTTCGCGATGGCGTCCTTGCGGGCATTCAGCTCCGTGAGCAGGGTGTTGCCGTCGCGGATCAGCGCCTCGATCTGCTGCGAGCGATCCCCGAGTGTCTTGGACACCTTGTTCGTATTGGCGAACAGCTTCACCAGCTCCTGATCGCGGGAAGCGAGCGTCTTGGACAGCGCGGTGATGCCGTCGAAGGCGGTCCGGACGTCCTGCGGGGCCGAAGCGCCGAGCGTTTCCGACAACGTCCCGAACGCCTTCGCCAGCTGATCGGTGTCGATCGCGCCCACCGTGTTCGCGAGGTCGTTGAACACCGTGGTGACGTCGTACGGGGAACTGGTGCGCTGCACCGGGATCGGCTCGTCCGGGTCCAGTTCCGCGTTGCCGACCGGGTCGAGGACCAGATTCTTCTGTCCCAGCAGGGTTTTGATCTTGATCGACGCGGTGGTGCGGTTCCCGACCCAGGTGTCCTTGACCCGGAACAGGACCTTGACCCTGGCACCGTCCAGCAGGACGTCGGAGACCTCGCCGACCTTCACCCCGGCGACCCGGACCTCGTCGTTGCGTTTGAGCCCGGCGGCTTCGGTGAACTCCGCCGCGTACGTGGTGCCGCCGCCGATCAGCGGGAGATCGTCGGAGAAGAAGACCGCCGAGCCCGCGATGGTCATCAGCAGGGCCGTGACGGCGCCGACGACGATGGGGTTGCGGCTGCGGAAGGGTTTGATCCTCGGGGCTTTCATCGGCACCGTCCCTGGGTCAGCGGGATGCCGACCGGCGGGCCGCCCGGGGCGGGCGGCGCGTCCGATTTCACCGAGCACAGATAGAAGTTGAACCACGAGCCGTACGAGACCATCGCGCCCATGCGGTCCAGCTTCTTCGGCAGGTTCGCCAGGAACTGCTCGAACACCGGGGTGTTGTCGGCGAGGTTCTTCGACAGGTCGCCGAGGGTGTTGATGCTGTCCTTCAACGGCGCGCGACCGTCCTGGAGCAGGTCCGCGGTGGCCGTGGTGAGCTCGCCGAGCCCGCCGATCGCCTGCCCGATGGGTTTCGCGTCGCCGGCGAGGCCGGAGACCAGTTGCGCCGTGACGTCGACGAGTTTGTCGAACTGGTCACCCTGCGAGTTGAGCGTGTCGAGCACGGTGTTGAGGTTCCCGATCACCTGGCCGATCACCTGGTCCTTGCCCGCCAAGGTGTTCGTGAGCGACGAGGTGTGCTCGATGAGGCTGTCGATGGTGCTCCCCTCGCCCTGCAGCACCTGGACGATCTCGAACGACAGCTGGTTGACGTCGCTCGGCGACAGCGCCTGGAACAGCGGTTTGAACCCGTTGAACAACGCGGTGAGATCCAGTGCCGGATGAGTCCGCTCCGGCGGGATCAGCGCGCCTTCGTCCAGCACCGCCGGTCCGTCCGGGCCGGGGTCGACCGAGAGGTACCGCTGGCCGACGAGGTTGCGGTACCTGATGGTGATCGTGGCCCCGGCCGTGAGACGGCGCTTGTTCTCGATCGAGAACCGCACGTCCGCCAGCCTCCGCTCGACCACCCCGACCGAATCCACCTGGCCGATGCGGACCCCGGACATCCGGACCTCGTCGCCGGGGTTGACCGACGTGGCGTCGGTGAACCTGGCGGTGTAGCCGACCGTCGTGCCGACCCCGGAGTTGGCGATGGTGATGGCCAGGATCCCGGTCGCCACCACGGTGATCACGAAGAAGACCAGGCCTTTGATCGCCGGCCCCGCGATACTCCTCATCGGACGGTCACCTCCGTACCGCGCAACGCCGGGCCCACGAGCACGCTGCTCCAGTCCGGGACCTCGGCCGGCTTCATCCCGAGCGACGGCGCCAGGATCTCGGCGACCAGCCCCCGCTCCCCCTTCGAATTGGCCGGGCCGAGGTCCCCATCGGCGGCGAACGCGACCGCCGCCGAAGTCCCGCCCCCGCCGTAACACCGCGGGCCGCCCTTCTGGTCGAACCGCGGATCGTCCCGGCCCGGCACGTACTTGTCGCGCGGGTCGTGGACGGACAGCGTCACATGCAGCCCGGGTTCGCCGGTGCCCTTGCCCAAGGCCTTCTCCATCACCGGTTTGAGCCGGTTGACCGCGTCGAACAGGCAAGGGAACTCAGGTGAATACCGGGACAGCAGTTCCAGGGTCGGCCTGCTCTTCACGCTGACACCGATGATGTTGTCCTTGTTCTGCACGAGGAACTTGTTCATGTCGCCGCTCGCCGTGGTGACGCTCGTGTACAGCTTGTCGAGGTCCGCCCGAGTGTCCACAATGGTCTTAGCGGTCGTCGAAAGATCCGAGAGGGCCTTCAGGATGTCCGGCGCCGCGCCGGTGTACAGATCCGCCACGTCGGCGAGACCGCTGACGTCGGCCTTGAACTGCGGCATCAGCGGGTTCACCTGATTGAGGAGATCGTTGAGCTGGACGATGCTGTCCCCCAAGGACTTCCCGCGATTGTCGAGCGCGAGGGAGATCGCGCCCAGTGAACTGTTCAGCTTCTGCGGCTGCACCGCCCGCAGCAGGGGCAGCAGGTCGCCGAGGACGCGTTCCAGCTCGATCGCGTTGGCCGACCGGTCCTGCCCGATGACATCGCCGTCGCGCAGCGAACCCCCGGCGGGCCGGTCCGGGAGCACGAGGTTGACGTAACGCTCGCCGAACACGGTCTTCGGCAGCAGCCGGGCCGCGACGTTGCGCGGCAGCTGATCGATCTTGGCCGGATCGATGGCCAGGTCGATCTCCGCGCCTTCCGAAGTGCCCCGGACCGCCCTGACCTCGCCGAACGGGACGCCCCGGACCTTGACTTCGGCGGGCGGGGCCAGCTGGTTGCCGACCCGGTCGGTTTTGAGCGTGACCAGTTCCGCGCGTTCGAAGTCCTTGTTGAAGATGGCGACGGCGAGCCAGCCGAGCAGCACCAGGATGACGAGGAAGATCACCCCGGCCGCCTGCGTCCGTGCCCGCGCGCTCATCCGGAGACCTTCACCGTCGTGGTCGCGCCCCAGATCGCCAGGCTGAGAAAGAGATCGAGCACGCTGATCAGCACGATCGAGGTCCGCACGGCGCGGCCGACCGCGACTCCGACACCGGCCGGGCCGCCCGCGGCGCGATAGCCGTAGAAGCAGTGCGTGAGGATGACGCCGACGCTGAACACGAGCACCTTGCCGAACGACCACAACACGTCTTCAGGAGGCAAGAACAGCGAGAAGTAGTGGTCGTAGGTTCCACCGGACTGTCCGAAAAAGACCACCGTCGTCACCCGCGAGCCCAGGTACGAGATCAGCAGGCCGATCACGTACAGCGGGATGATCGCGATGAAACCGGCCACGATCCTGGTGGTGACGAGGTACGGCATGCTGCGCACGGCCATCACTTCGAGCGCGTCGATCTCTTCGGAGATCCGCATGGCGCCCAGCTGCGCGGTGAACCCGGCGCCGACCGTCGCGGACAACGCGAGCCCCGCCGAGAGCGGCGCGATCTCGCGGGTGTTGAAGTACGCGGTGAGGAAGCCGGTCATCGCGGAGATGTTGATCTGGTTCAACGCGCTGAAACCCTGCAGTCCCACCGTGATCCCGGTGAACACGCACAGGCCGACCATCACGCCGACGGTGCCGCCGATCACCGCGAGCGCCCCGCTGCCGAAGGTCACCTCGGCCAGCAGGCGCACCACCTCACGAAAATATCGGGTGACGGCCATCGGGATCGCCGCGAGCGCGCGGATGTAGAACAGCAACTGGTCGCCCAGCTCGAAAAGACTGTTGCCGGGGCGTTTGAACGCCTCGCGGGCCCGTTCGGGGACGCTGGTCACGGGATCAGGTTCCCTTCGCCGGGACGAGCTGCAGGTACAGCGCGGTCAGGATCGTGTTGACGAAGAACAGGAGCAGGAACGTGATCACCACCGACTGGTTGACGACGTCGCCGACACCCTTGGGGCCGCCCCGGGGGTTCAGGCCCCGGTAGGCCGCGACGACCCCGGCGAGGAAACCGAAGATGAACGCCTTGATCGAGCTGACCACGAGGTCGGGCAGCTGGGCCAGCGCGTTGAAACTCGCGAGGTACGCGCCCGGCGTGCCGCCCTGCACGATGACGTTGAAGAAGTAGCCGCCGAGAACGCCGACGACGCTGACCAAACCGTTCAGCAGCACCGAAACACCGATGGCCGCCTGCACACGGGGCACGATCAGGCGGTGGATCGGCGAGACGCCGAGCACCTCCATCGCGTCGATCTCCTCGCGGATGGAGCGGGCGCCCAGATCCGCGCAGATCGCCGACCCGCCCGCACCCGCGATGATCAGTGTGGTCACGATCGGGCTGGCCTGCTGCACCACGGCGAGGACGCTCGCGGCGCCGTTGAACTGCTGCGCGCCGATCTGGCTCGTGAGCGAACCTAGTTGCAGCGAGATCACCGCGCCGAACGGGATCGACACGAGGATCGCGGGCGTGATCGACACACTCGCGATGAACCAGAACTGCTGGATGAACTCGCGGACCTGCACCGGGCGGCGGAACATCGCGAGGACGACGTCGATCCCCATGGCGCACATCCGGCCGAATTCGCGCAATCCCGCGGCGGCCTTCTCCGGCGCGCGGGCGAGCAGGGCGACAGGATCGGTCATCGCCCGGCTCCGCATCCGTGGACGTAAGCCAAGGAAAGCGCCTCCGGTCCCGGCGCCGCCGGGAGCAGGAAGGCGCGCGGAACGCGCCCGGTCAGCACTGACATTCGGGCTTCCTCACTTCTACTTTTCCGGCCGAACGGCCAACTCGTGCTGCACGCTACTGGCGGAAGATCAGGGAGACAAGTAATTCGAGAATGGCGTGACTGGGAGGGGTCAAGGTTGTTATGGGGGTAACTGTTTTGCCTTGGTTCTCGTGAGTGGTGATGACGGTTCTCTTGAGCCGAACGCCAAACGTGGCGTGTTCTCGGGCGGGTCGATGGCGGGATGAAGGCTCCCTTCGCCGCGTCTGATGCGATGAAAGGAGCCTTCGGCCCTGGCAAACGCGGGTCGTGAGTGGCGTTTCGACGTAGAGCCAAGGGAGTTCTACGGTGGGCTAGCCCGGTCTGCTGTGCCGTGAAGGCCTCCTTGAGGGATCCAGAGTCCCTCAAGGAGGCCTTCACGGACTCGATGATCACCGCGCCGACCACGCCACGTTTGTCTTACCGTTCAATAACCGTCTTTGCCACTCACGAGACCGCACGTGATCCCTTTTGTCACGCACGTCAGCCTGCCGAGGCACGAAATTGTCACCCGCACCCTGAGTCCTCTTACTTTCATTGCGGCCGCACCGAAAACACCGCTACGTTCGGCGAATGGAGCAGGCTGCCATCGAGGTGACCGGCCTCGCCAAGCACTACGGTGAAGTGACGGCCCTCGCCGGCGTCAGTCTCCGGGTCGGCCGCGGCACCGTGCTCGCGGTGCTCGGCCACAACGGCGCGGGCAAGACGACACTGATCGACATCCTCAGCACCCGCGTCAAGCCGAGCGGCGGCAGCGCGAAGGTGTGCGGGTTCGACGTCGTGCGCGCGGGGCATCACGTCCGGCGGCGGATCGGGGTCACCGGCCAGTTCGCGGCGGTCGACGACGCGCTGTCGGGTCGCGGCAATCTCGAACTCGTCGCCCGGCTGCTGGGCGCGAACCGGCGTCAGGCCAGGGCCCGCGCGGCCGAACTGCTCGCCATGTTCGGCCTCGACGACGCGGCGGACCGGCCCGCGCGGACGTATTCCGGCGGGATGCGACGGCGGCTCGATTTGGCCGCCGGCCTGGTCGGCTCTCCCGACGTCCTCTTCCTCGACGAACCGACGACCGGGCTCGATCCGCTCAGCCGGGCGGGGCTCTGGGACGGCGTCGAACGGCTCGCCGCGCGCGGCACCACCGTCGTGCTCACCACGCAGTACCTCGAGGAGGCGGACAGACTGGCGGATCACGTCATCGTGCTGGGTTTGGGGCACGTCACGGTTTCCGGGCGGCCGTCGGAGCTGAAGGCGCGGCTCGGGGAACGCACCGCGACGCTCACCTTCGGCACCGACCTGGCCGCCCGCCGCGCGCTGGCCGCGCTGCACCGGCTCGGCATGGGCTGCACGACGTCGGCCTCCGGGCTGGTGATCGGTGTCGCGCTGTCCGGGCCCGCCGACATCACGGTGCTGGTCCGCGCGCTCGACGCGGCGGGCGCGCCCATGAAGGACCTCACCGTCGCCGAGCCGACACTCGATGACGTCTACCTTTCGCTGCACCGGAATCCGGCGGCCGCACCATGACCGAGGCACGGCACCGCGCGCCGTCCCAGCCGGTGCTGACCAATCCGGCGACGTGGCCGCCGAGCACTTTCGCCACCCAGGTCCGGGTGCTGGCGGTCCGATCGCTGAAGACGGCGTTCGGCGACCGGCGGCTGGTGTTCTTCGGGCTGCTGCAACCGATCGTGCTGCTCCTGCTGTTCAGCCAGGTCTTCAACGGGGTCAGCACGCTGCCTGGAGTCGCGGCGTATCAGGGGTACGTGAACTTCCTCGTCCCGGCGACGCTGGTGAACATCGCGATGACCACGGCGATGAGTTCGGGCGCCGGCCTGCTCGCGGAGATCTACAGCGGCTTCACCGGACGCCTCCGGTGCATGCCCATCAGCCTTTCCGCCGTTCTGGTGGCGCGCACCATCTCGGATTCCGCCCGGCTCGGCGTGCAACTGCTGGTGACCGCGCTCGCCAGCGTGGTGCTGCTCGGTTTCCGGCCGACCGGTGGCGTTTTCGGTGTCACCGCGGCGCTTTTGCTCACGCTCGTGGTCGGCTGGTGCCTGAGCTGGATCTTCGTCGCCATCACGACCTGGCTGCGCAAGGCCGAAACCCTGCAGATCGCGTCGTTCGTGGTCATGTTCCCGCTGATGTTCTCCTCCAGCGCGTACATGCCGCTCGAGACGATGCCGTCCTGGCTGCGGACGGCCTCGGCGCTCAACCCGCTGACCTACGCGATCGACGCGACCAGGGCGCTCGCGCTGGGACGCCCGTCGGGCTGGTCGATCCCGGTGTCGCTGGCGATCGCCGCCGTCGCCGCGGCGGCCGGCGGGTGGATCGCGGCACGGACCTTCC
Organism: Amycolatopsis sp. NPDC102389; assembly: GCF_044765885.1. Taxonomy (NCBI): domain Bacteria; kingdom Bacillati; phylum Actinomycetota; class Actinomycetes; order Pseudonocardiales; family Pseudonocardiaceae; genus Amycolatopsis; species Amycolatopsis sp. NPDC102389. The sequence continues at coordinate 157,314 of NZ_JBIWKX010000012.1, read as the reverse complement.
GGTCGCCGCGGGACACCACCCCGATGACCTGAAACCCGTAACTCGCGTGTCCAGAGCCGTAACTCTCGTGATCAGAGCCGTAACTCGCGAGTTACGGCTTCAATCACGTGAGTGTCGGCTTCAATCACGTGAGTTACGGGTTTCCGTCAGTGCGGCAGGGACTCCAGGTGATCCGCGGCGGCCACGACTCCCCCGGCCGCCGCGAACGAGGCCCGCACCCGCGCGGCCGCCGCGGCGTAGGCGGGCTCGGTCAGCACTTCGGTGACCGTGCGGCGGATGTCGGGCGTCTTCGCGCGGTCGAAACGCAGCCGCAGCCCGGCACCGGCCGCCTCGACCTGCTGCGCCAGCATCGACTGGTCGTCCCGGATCGGCGCGATCACCAGCGGCAGCCCGGACGCGAGGGTCTCGCTGACGGTGTTGTGCCCGCCGTGGCAGATCACCGCCGCCGCTTTCCGTACCACTTCCGCCTGCGGGATCCGCTTGACGATCAGCACTTCGTCGCTGAGCAGTTCGCCGGTCGGGTCGACGACGAGGCCTTGGACGTCCGGCATCCCGGCGAGGGCGTCGACGCATTCGGACAGGAAGCGGCGGCCGAGGGCGGCGTTGGCGGTGCCGAGAGTGGCGAGGACGAGCGGACGGCCGTCGAGCCGATCCCACGAAAAGCCCACCGGCGGTGCGGGAGGCAGCGCGGGCCCGACGAACCTGACCGCGCCGACGTCGGCGATCGGGCCCGTCAGGGAGACCGTGGTGAAGGCCAGGATGAGCTCCGGCGAGAACCGCAGGTCCCCGCACGACACCTTGTGCCGGGCACGGAGTCCTTCCTGCAATCCGTCGACCCAGGCGGCGATCTTCGGCATGGCGCCCAGCGGATCGCCGAGTTCGGTGGACGTCGACGCCGACGTCACCCACGGCAGGGAGCGCCCGCTCGCCACGAGGGCGCCCGCGAAGGCCTGCTGGTCGGCGAGCACGACGTCGGGCCGGAACGCCGCCACCGCCTTCTCGACCCCGGGGACCATCGCGTCCGCGAGCGGGACCAGGTACTGCTCCCACAGGTATTTCAGCGCCGCGAATCCGCGCAGGCCCTCGGGACGGCGCTCGACGGCGAACTCCAGCGCGTCCCCGGCCGCGTACACCCGGCCGGCGCGCGTCAGTTCGGACGTCGTGGGTTCCGGGCCGCACCAGGCGACGTCGTGGCCGCGGCCCATCAGCTCGGCGGCCACCGCGCGCAACGGCGCCACGTGCCCGGTGAGCGGCGGGACGACCAGCAGGTACCGGCTCATCCGCGCGGCCTCCCGTGCCGGTCGATCCACTTCAACAGCAGCTCCCGGACCTCGCGGTGCTGCTCGACGAGCACCGAATGCCCTTGGCCCTCGAACACGTGCAGCTCGCCGCGGGGCAGCAAGGAGGTCAGCGCGGTGAGATCGTCGGCCTGATAGCCGTGACTGCCCAAAATGGACAGTACGGGGCAGCCGATCGCCGCCACCTGGTCCAGGGTCAGCAAGGGACCGAGCGGGACCTCCTCGGCCATCGACGTGGACATGATCCGCTCGGCCGCCATTCTCGCCAGCCGCCGGTGATGGGCGCTGTAATTGGCCTCGATCCAGTCGAAGCTCTCTTCGACCTTCAAGAAGCGCACGGTGTGCTCGAGGATCTGCGACATCTTGCCCGCCCACAGTTCGGTGGCGGGTTCCGACTCGATGCACACGATGCTGCGCACCCGTTCCGGTTTCGCCACGGCGTAGCTGTAGGCGAGGGTGCCGCCGAAACTGTTGCCGACCAGGTGCACAGGCCGGTCGAGGTCGAGCTGGTCGAGCAGGTCGTCGAGATCGGCGACGAAATCCGCGATCGTGTACCCGCGCTCGGGGCGTTCGGTCTTGCCGTGCCCGCGCAGGTCGTAGCTGATCACGTCGACACCGGCGGCGGCGACCGGCGGGGCGAGCGTGAGGTAGAAGCTCGCGAGGCTGTCGGTGCCCATACCGTGCAGGAACACCACGGTCTCCGTGCCGCCGCCGGGCACGAGCTGCACGTTGGTGCGCAGCCCGTTGACGGTCATGGTCGGCACCGCCTCAGCCCCGTTCGCCGAGGCGGGCGGCCACGTAGTCGGCGATGTCGCCGACCCGCAGCCCGATCACGTCGTCGAGATCCTTCTCCGCCAGGAACTCCGCGAGGTTGACGTCCGCGCCGAAGAACTCGGCGAGGATGCTCGCGAAGGTCACCAGATCAATGCTCTCCAGCTGGAGGTCCTCGTGGAAGGTGGTCTGCGGGGTGATCTCGATGCCGAGGACGTCGGTGTCCCCGACCAGTTCCTTCAGCAACTCGGCGACGGTGCCGAAGACCGACGCCGGACTCTGCTGTTCGATGGTCATGCTCTGCTCCTGTTCCTACCCGCGGTTCCAGGCCACCACGTGCCCGGGGATTCCGGCGAATTCCGCCCCGATACCGATCTCCTCGGCCAATCCCGCCAGCTCGCCTTCACCCCGGACCGCGATCCGGGGTGGCGTCGCGGTTTCCTCCCGGACCAGGGCGACCGCGACCTCGCCCGCCGACGCGACGGCCACCGCCAGCGGTGGCAAGACCCGGCCGTGCAGCCCGGTCACCCTGGTCCCATCGGCGCTCACGCGGAGTTCCGCCGGGTAAACGCCGTCCAGGCCGAGTTTCGCGCGGACCGCGTCCTTGATCGCGATCCGCTCCAGCAGCCAGCCGCGCTGCCGTCGTGGCGAGCAGGCGGCGAACTCGGCGCGTTCCTCCGCGCCGAGGTAGACGCCGGCGTAGATGTCCCGCGCGGCGGGGCTCGGCCACCGGTCGGTGACCACCGTCCAGCCGCCGTGGTGGTCCTCGGAAAGCCGGTGCCGGTCCGGGAAGGCGTAGACCCGGTGGGCGGGCCGGTCGCACGGGAACCGGATGTCCCGCCACTGTTCGATCCGGGCCAGCACGGCGCCGTCCAGCACCAGTTCCGCGTCCATCTCCAGCACGTCCGGCCGCGGCAGCCGGACCCGGACCACGCAGCGCAGCTTGGTGCCCGGCGCCGGTTCCGGCGCGAACCAGGCGACCCGGCCCATCGACGTCGGGAACGCCAGCAGCGCGTCCGCCTTGGTGGCCATCAGCCAGCAGCCCAGCAGCTGGCCGACGTTGTCCAGCAGCGCGCCGGGCGCGGACGGGACGACGAGGTCGCCGCGGATATGCCGCTCGCCGAGCCCGATGAGCTTGTCGAGCCCTTGGTACGCGGGGCCGTGGAACATCTCGCGGCGGGTGTAGATCTCGGCGGCGGTCAGCGGCGGCGCCGTTTCCGGCCCCGGCGGCGGAGACGGCCGCGGTGCCGTCGGATACCGCTGCGCCAGATGGACGTCCATGCTGGCGTGCGGTCCGATTTGGACACTGATCCGGTCGCCCTCGCGGGTCATCGAAAGCGGCACGCGCACCGCCGGGGCGGCGATCAGCCACCGGGAGAACGCCGCGTTGCTCACGCCCGTCGCGACCGTGCCCGGCCAGGCCCGTTCCGCTTCCCGGCAGGCCAGGTCCACCAGTGTCGTCGCGGGAACGGTGGGACGGAAGTCCGCTTCCTCCGGCCAGTCCTCGCGCTGGCGGAAGAACCGATGGTCGACCAGGTAAGGCATCGTCGCGAGCGATACGTCCACAATGGACTCGAAGGTCCGCCGTGCCGCGGCGTTGGCGACACTCGCCGCGGCCTGCCGGGTCTCCGCGAGCAGCGCGGTGAACTCCGCGACGATCGCGTCCGGGATCCCGTCGGCCAGTTCGGGAACCGCGCCATCGAACATCCCTTTGACGTCGCCCTCGACCGAAAGCAGCGATCCCGCCGTGTCTATCCGGGTCCGGCGCGGCTCCAGCGCGTCGAACGCGGGCCGCCCGCCCTCCACCCAGACCGCGGTGGCCACCCGGCGCAGCTGGGCGAGACCGGGCCTCGTGCCGGACGACGCCGGGATGACCAGGTGCGGCCGCGAGCCCAGCGTGTCCGACACGAACGATCCGAGCTGGCCTGCACCCGCCTGCACGAAGACCCGGGCGCCGTCGGCGTAGAGCGCGTCGATGAGCTCCCGGAACCGGACCTTGCGCACCAGATGGGCCAGGTACAGCTCGCGGACTTCCACCGGATCCGCGGGATACGGCCGCGCCGTGGTCGCCGACCAGACCGGGATCCGCGGCGGCTTCAGGTCCAGTTCGGCCACGAGCCGGGTGAACGGGCCGAGCCGCGACCGCATCAGCGGGGTGTGGAACCCGGACCGGAACGGCAGGGTCCTCGCGACGACACCGTGCTGGGTGCACAGCTTGGCGAGCCGGGCAGCGGCGGCCGGGTCACCGCAGACGATCGTCTGCCGGGGTGCGTTCTCGTGGGAGACCATCAGCTCCGGTTCGGCGGCGAGCAGTTCCTGCGCCCGCTCCGCGGAACAGCCGAGTACAAGGAATTCGGCATCCGGCAGCGTGAATCCCTGTGGCCAGTACCGGTTCAACATGTCCTCTGTGGACTGTCCGGAGTACATCCCCGCCGCCTGCATCGCGGTCCATTCGCCGACGCTGTGCCCGGCGACGAGGTCGGGGTTGATGGCGAGCCGTCGTAACGCGGTGTCGAGCAGCAACCCGACCTGGGACACGCTCGACGCGCGGGAAAGCACACTCGTCGTCGACCACTCCGGCCGTTCCAAACCGAAATGCCGGGCGACGTCGGCACAGCGCGGTTCCGCGTCCGCTTCCAGGCCCGGGTAGGCGAACGCGGTCTTCGCCCCGGCCTGCTCCAGCAGGGGAGCGGTCGTGCACCAGATGTCGTTGGGACCGTGCCAGGAACCACCCTCGGCCGCGACCTTCGCCAGCACCCTCCGCGCGACTTCGAGCCGCTTCCCGGTCGGCCCGACGATCCCGATCCGGCACGGGCCGTGCCCGCCCGACTCCGGATCCGGTCGATCGAGCTGGGCGCGTAGTCCGTCGAGTGTGGCCGCCGCGAGCAGCAGGACACGCTCGGGCTCCCCGCTCACCTTGGCCCGGCGCGGCCGCGCCGGCGCGGGGTCGGCCTCCTCCAGCACCACATGCGCGTTGACACCGCCGAAACCGAAGGCGTTGACCGCTGCCCGGCGCGGGACGTCACCCGACAGCCACCGTTCGGCGTCGGCCAAGACACGGAACCGGGTCTTGTCCAGCAGCGGGCTCGGATCGGCGCAGTTCAGGGTCGGCGGCAGGACGGCGTGGTGCAGGGCGAGCGCCGCCTTGATCAGACCGGCCGCCCCGGCGGTCGGCATGGTGTGCCCGATCATCGCCTTCACCGCGCCGATCGCCGCGCGCGGCCCGTCCGGCGGGCCGAACACGTCGGCGAGGGTGGCCAGTTCGGCGGCGTCCCCGGCCGGTGTCGCGGTCCCGTGCGCCTCCAGCAGACCGAGCGCGCCGGGCGCGGTGGGATCGAGGCCCGCCGACGCCCACGCTCGCCGCAGCGCCAGCGTCTGACCGGCGACAGCCGGGCTGAGCAGGCTCGCGCCCTTCCCGTCACTCGACGTTCCGGAACCGCGCAGCACCGCGTAAACCCGGTCGCCGTCGCGGCGCGCGTCGTAGAACCGTTTCAGCACGACCATCGCGGTGCCCTCACCGATCAGGAGGCCGTCCGCGTCCCGCGAGAACGGGTTGATCCGCTGGCTCGGCGACAGGGCGCCGAGCTGGGTGAACATCGACCAGAGCGTGTCGTCGTGGCAGTGGTGCACGCCGCCGGCCAGCACGATGTCGCATCGGCGGCGGACGAGCTCGCCGATCGCCTGGTCCACCGCGAGCAGCGAGGACGCGCAGGCGGCGTCCACCGTGTACGCGGGGCCGCCGAAGTCCAGGCGGTTGGCGACCCGCGACGCGGCGAGGTTCGGCACCAGCCCGATCGCGGTGTCGGGCCGGAATTCGCCGAGCGGTTCCAGCAAGGCGTCCCGGAGCCTGTCGAGCATCTCCGGACGCGCCGACGGCAGGAGATCGCGGACGGCGCCGGTGATCTGGCGGACCGACCGGACCCGCTGGTCGAACCGCTGAAGCCCGGGCGAGAGATAGCCTCCCCTGCCGAGGATCACGCCCACGCGTTCGAGATCGCCCAGCCGTCGCAGGCCGCCGGCGTCGTCGACCGCGGCGGCGGCCACGGCCAGCGCGACCAGCTGGTCTGGCTCCATCCCGGCGACCGTGCTGGGCGCGATGCCGAGGGCCGTCGCGTCGAAGTCCAGGCTGTCGGCTACGAACCCGCCGCGCCGTCCGTAGGTGCGGTCCGGGGTGCGGCCGTCACCGTCGTGGAAGCTCGGGTCCCAACGGTGCGGCGGGATCTCGGTGATCGCGTCCGTACCGGAGACGATGTTCTGCCAGTATTCGTCCACAGTGGACGAGCCGGGGAGGAAGACGCCCATCCCGACGATCGCGACCGGCTCCTGGTTCACCACAGCGACGCCGTGTACAGCACGGAGCGGACGTCGGCCGGGCCGTAGGCCAGCTCACGCAGGAGCGCGGCGGCGCCTTCGTCCGGGTCGATCAGTGCCACCTCGCGGCGCTCGTATTCCCGCGCGAGCTCGGGCGACACCATGCCCGCGTGATCGTCCGAAGGCGCCCAGGGTCCCCAGTGGACGGTCAGCGCCCGGCAGCCGGTGCGGTCCGCCCATTGTTCGCCGAGGGTTTCCAGCGCGTCGTTCGCCGCCGCGTAGTCGGTCTGACCCCGGTTTCCCAGCACCGCGGCGATGCTGCCGAAGAAGGTCACGAACCCGGGCCGCACACCGAAGTGCTCCAGGGCGTCGAGCAATGCCCGAGCACCGTCCACTTTGGTCCCGTAGACCGTGCGGAACGACTGCTCGTCCTTGTCGGCCATCAGCTTGTCGTCGATCACGCCCGCCGCGTGGACGACGCCGTCGATGCGGCCGTGCCGGGTGTGCAGGTCCTTGACCACCTGCCGGACGGCGGCCGCGTCGCGCACATCGAGGGACCGGTAGGCCGCGGTACCGCCCGCCGCGCCGATCTGGTCGAGCGTCCGCGCGATCTCACGCTGGGCCAGCACGGTGCGCACCCGGCGTTCGATATCCGCCAGCGAACCGCCACGCGCGGCCAGCGCCGAGCGCATGCCCGGCGCGTCACCGGGAAGGTCCTCGTCGCCCGGTTCGGCGGGCCACGGGGTGCGGCCTGCCAGTTCGATCCGGCATCCGCTCGCCGCCAGCGCGACCGCCGCCCGCGCGGTGATCCCGCGGGCGCCGCCGATCAGCAACAGCACCGAATCCGGGCCGAGCCCGAGCGCCTTGACCTCGCCACCGCCGGGCCCGGCGCCCGCGTACGCGATCGAACCGAGCGAGCCCGCCGAAGGCTCGAACGCCGCACGTCCCGCGGTGTCGTAGCGGACGGCCACCGGTCCGTCGGCGACCGCCTCTTCCAGCACTATCCGCGCCAGGTCCACTGTGGACTCCAGTTCGACCAGCCTGGTCGGTTCGCTCCGTTCCCGTGCCGCGGCGCGGACGAGACCGCGCAGTCCGGCGGTGTGCCCGGCGCCCGCCCTCGCCACCACGACCACCGCGCCCTTCGCGCCCTTGAGCAGGCCGAAAACTTGCGCCGCGACGGGTTCTTCGGCCTCCGACAACGGGTTCAGCACGACGGTGATGTCGGCCTCGTCGGCCGGAAGGGCGCCCGCGTCGGCGAACACCGCACGAACCGAGTCGGCCAGTTCCTCCTGACCGGGCTCGAAGCTCACCGAAACCGTCTTACCGGTCACCTTGGCGAGATCGGGAGTGCCGAGGGGCGCGGAAACGCGGTCGAGCAGGTACCGGACGGGCTCGGTGCCGGCCGGGGCCACGGTGGGGGCCTTCGCCACGGTGACCGGAGCGGCCGGTTCGAGCCACTTCCGCAGCCGCGCGGCCAGCGCGCTCGCCGTCCGGTCGCGGCTGAGCTGATCCTGGGCGTCGTCGTGTACTCGGCCCGAGAGGCCGAGCTTCGCGAGCAGCGAGCCCGCGATCTCGGTGCGTTTGATCGAGTCGATGGAGAGATCCGCTTCCAGATCGAGATCGGCGTCGATCATCTCGGCCGGATAGCCGGTGCGTTCGCTGATCGCGCCGATCACGGTGGCCAGGACATCCGTGACAGCGGCTTCCGAGACCTCCGCGACCGGTTCCGGCTCGGGCACGACGACCGGAGCTTCGACCGGCGGGAGCAACGCCGGCACGACCGGCGCCGACACCGGAGCGGGGGCGAGCGGCGCGGTACCGAGGTACCCCAGCATCACATCCCGCTGCGCCGCCAGCATTTCGCGGCTGGTGCGAAGGAATTCGACGACGGCCTGGTCACGTCCGGGCGCGGGCTGGTTCATGGTCGTCCTCGGGATTCGTCGGGCGGGCACGAGCCCATGGGCGGGGACCTCGCCACCAGGCGCGCGGACGGTCTGGCCGTCTACGGTCCAGGCAGGTTTGGGAAGCGGGCCGACGCGGACACGGCCGTGGAAGAGCCGCTCGGTCCGCACCTCGACACCGGTGAGCGCCAGGCGCGCGAGCGCGGTGAGGAAGCCTCGCAGCCCCGGCCCGCCGGGGTCGCACGCGATCACGGTGTGCGGGCGGTCGCCGAGGATTTCCTTGGCCAGCCGGGAAAGCACCTGTCCCGGCCCCGCCTCGACGAACGTGCGCGCGCCCGCCGCGTACATGTCCTCGATCAGTTCGACGAAGCGCACCGGCGAGCCGATCTGCGCCGCGAGCTCGGCGCGGACCGCTCCGGCTTCGTACGGGCGGGCGGTGCGGTTCGACCACACCGGCGGACCGGGCTCGCCGATCTCGGCGTTGTCGAGGTCGACGGCGAACACACCGCTCGCCCCGGCCACCAACGGACTGTGGAAGGCGCACGCGACCGGGATCCGTTTGGCCCCGATCCCCTGTGCCCGAAGTTCGCGCACCGCCTCCTCGATGGCGACCGTCGGTCCGGAAAGGACGGTCTGGCCGGGCGCGTTGTGGTTGGCCAGTACGACATCCGGGTGGTCGAGGGCGGCGGCGAGTTCGTCACGGGAGGCCTTCACCGCGGCCATCGCGCCCGGGTCGGCGCCCGCGACTTCAGCGATCGAGCGAGCCCTGGCCCGGCTGAGCGCCACCAAGGTCGGGGTGTCGAACGCGCCCGCCACCGACAGCGCGGTCAGTTCGCCGTAGCTGTGCCCAGCCAGCAGATCCGGCCGGACGCCGAGGTCGGCGAGCAACCGGCAGACGGCCGACTCGACGAGCCCGAGCGCGGGCTGGGCGACCCGGGTGTCCTTGAGCGCCTCCTCCTGCGCGGCGCGGGCGTCCTCGGTGAAGGCGCGCGGCGGGAACGTGGCCGCGGCGACATCGGGCGCGAGCCTCAAAACGTCGGCCAGTTCAGGGAAGTGCACGAACAACTCCGCCAGCATCCCCGTCCGCTGGCTGCCCTGGCCGGGGAACAGGAACGCGAGCGCGCCGGCTTCAGTGTCTTTCGCGACGAGCCCTCCGCCGTTCTCGGCGGCCTCGCGCAGTTCAGCGAGGTCACTCGCGACGACAGCGAGCCGCACGGGGCTGGATCCGCCCCGTTCGGCGGCGAGAGCGGCGATCTCCCGCAGTGGACGTCCGTCGTTGGCCGCCAGCAGCTCCCGCAGCGCCGCGCGCGCGGTGTCCACATCGGACCCACGGAGGAGGACCAGCTCGGCGTCCCAGTCGCGCGGGCCGTGCCGCCGTCCTGGCGGGACGGTCGGGGCGGCGAGCACCGCGTGGAAATTGGTCCCACCGAACCCGAACGCGCTCACTCCGGCGAACTCGCGTCCGCGCGGAACCGGCGTCGGCCGGGCGCCGGTGGAGAAGGTGAAGGGGCTGCTCTCGGCGTCCCAGGCGGGGTTCGGCCTGCTCAGGTGCAGCGTGGGCGGCACGACCTCGTGCCACAGCGCCAGCGCCGCCTTCATCAGGCCCGCCAGCCCCGCGGCGCATTTCGTGTGCCCGATCTGGCTCTTCACCGAACCCAGCGCGCACTGGCCCGGTTCGGCGCCCGCGGCGAGGAAGAACTCGGTGAGCGTGGTCAGTTCGGTGGCGTCGCCGACGACCGTGCCGGTGCCGTGCGCTTCCACCAGCGAGACGTCCGCCGGAGACACCCCGGCGTCGCTGTACGCGCGGGCGAGGGCTCGTCGCTGTCCTTCGGGACGCGGCGCGGTGAGGCCGAGCGCCTTGCCGTCACTGGCGGCGCCGACGCCCTTGACCACGGCGTAGACGCGGTCGCCGTCGCGTTCGGCGTCGGAACGCCGCTTGAGCACGAGGCACGCGACGCCCTCGCCGAGCGCGATCCCGTCCGCCGACGCGTCGAACGGACGGCACCGGCCGGTCGGCGACAGGGCACCCGCGGAGGTGAACATGAGGTAGTCGTTGACGCCGTTGTGCAGGTCGACGGCGCCGCACAGGACCATCGAGCTCGTACCGGCCCGCAGTTCCTTCACCGCGAGGTCCAGCGCGGCCAGCGAGGAGCCGCACGCGGCGTCCACGGTGTAGTTGGCACCGCCGAGGTCGAGCCGGTTGGCGATCCGGCCGGAGATGACGTTGGCGAGCGTGCCAGGGAACGAGTCCTCGGTCAGTTCCGGCAACTGCGCGAGAAGCTCTTCCGGCACGTCTTCGAGGTAGCTGGGCAGCAAGGCGCGCAGGACACCGGCGTTCGCCAGATCTCCCCCGGCCTCGGCGCCGAAGATGACGCTGGTGCGCTCGCGGTCGAAGCCGCCGTCGCCGTAGCCGGCGTCTTCGAGGGCACGCCGCGCCGTTTGCAGGGACACCAGCTGGGCCGGGTCGATACTGCCCATCGACTTGGGCGGGATGCCGTACGCGAGCGGGTCGAAGTCCACCGGGGGCAGGAAACCTCCCCATTTCGACGTCGACTGGTCGGCGTAGACCTCGGTGTCCCAGCGCTGATCCGGCACCTCGGTGACGGCATCCGCACCGTGCAGTACGTTCGACCAGAAGGCCGGGAGATCGGGTGCCCCGGGGAATACACAGGCCATCCCGACGATCGCGATGTCACCGTCCACAACGGACTCCTCGGTGGGAATGCGGGCGGCGAGCAGTTCCGCCGCTCCTTCGGTGACTTCCCGGTGCAGGGCGGCGATTCCGGTGCGGTGTTCGCGCAAGACGGTCACCTGTCCCGCCATGTACATTCCCTCGGCGAGCTGGCCGAGCGTGTCGACCTCGACGAGCGCGCCGCCTTCCCGACGGAGGCCCTTGCTCGCGATCCGCAGCCGCCCGGTGTTCAGTTCCTCCAGACGTTGCCAGGCCTCCTGCGGCGGGACGCCGTCCGCGCGGAGGCCGGCCTTCAGCGCGGCGAACTCGTCGGTGTACGGGCTGGGCAGGCAGCGCGTGAGATGTCCGGGCGCGGTCTCGAGCGTGACCGTCGACGCGGCGCCGAGCACCCGGTCCTGGAAGGTCTCGGTGATGGCGCCGTGGGTCACGGCTTCTTCGGTGAACAGGTAGGCGGTGCCCATCAGGACGCCGACGCCACCGTTCAGGGGCGCCGCCATCGCCGAGACCATCGCGGCGGACCGGGCGTCGTGGATCCCGCCCGCGAACAGGACTTCGACGTCTTCGGCGCCGTGTTCACGCAGGACGTCCAGCTGCTGCTCCCACAGCACGAAGCTCGACCGCGGGCCGATGTGCCCACCGCATTCGGCGCCCTCGAAGACGAACCGGCGGATCCCGGCGTCGAGGAACTGACGCAGCAGGATCGGTGACGGAACATGGAGGAAGGTCGCGATGCCCTCGGCCTCCAGCGCCTTGGCCTGCGCGGGTTTCCCGCCCGCGATCAGCACGCAGCGCGGGCGCGCCGCCCGGATCGCCGCGAGCTGCTCGGCGCGCAGGGCCTCCGGGACGAACCCGAGGATGCCCGCGCCCCAAGGCCGTTCACCGAGCGCTTCGGCGGTGTGGCCGAGCAGTTCGGCGGTCTTGGCGCCGTTCGCGGTGGCCACCGCGACGAACGGGAAGCCGTCGTGCGCGGCGACGGCGGCGGCGAAACCGGGCTGGTCGCTCACCCGCGTCATCGGCCCCTGCACGACCGGCAGACGGGTCCCCAACGTGCGGCACAGCCGTACGCCTTGGTCCGAGGGGATCGCCGACGGCGCCGCGAGCGATCGCACGATCGAGCGGACAGCGCTTTCCGCGTCCTCGAAGCGATTCGCGAACAACGCGGAGAGCCCGTCGTCGGCCCTGGCGAGTTCGTTCCGGGCCGCCGCGGACACGTCGGCCTCCGGGAACAGGCCGAGCCCGTCGAGTACCACGCCCGCCGCGCCGCCGGCGATCGCGGCCACCGCCGTACGCGGCCCGATGCCGCCGTACGCCCACACCGGGACGTCCTCGCCGAACCGCGCCAGCAACCGCTGCAGCAGGACGAACGTGGTGAGGTCGGACCCGCCCGCCTCGGCTCCCTTCGCCACCAGACCGGAGGCGCCGGTGTCGAGCATCCGGACGGCCTGCTCGACACCGGTCACCTCGGCCAGCACGGGGAGGCCGGCCCTGCCCCGCCAAACCGCCCCCTCGGCCAGCAGGACGAGCCCCGCGCCACTCTCCCGCACTTCTTCGTCCCGCACGTGGCGGCCCGCCGGGATCCGGACGCCGAACGGGCAGCCTCCGTCCACTATGGACCCGAGCTCCACGACTCCGAGCCCGCCGCCCCTGGCGACGGCGGCCGCCAGCCCCGGATCCGGACGTCCGAGCGGGTTGACGCCGAGTACCCGCGTGCGCGCCGTCGCATGACTCACCGGCGGACCTCCTGTTCGGCTGGGGCTGGTCGAACCTCGCCGGGTTCGGCGATCTTTCAGCGGGATTCCCAAGAAATAACCTACTTGCCGCAGAGAGCGCAATACTCTCGTACGAAAACTCGGAAAACAAGGGAACGCATGCTAAAGTCCGGCGCCGGAAACAAATATGTCGACACACCCAGAACAAGCCCCTGACCTGCACTTTTATCACGTGCATCGCATATTTTGACAACGCGTTGCTCACCGGCATAACAAAACGGAAGAATTGTCACCGAAAGCAGAATCGATAACCATGGAGCGCATGTGGAAGTAACAGGACGAGTCGTCGTGCTGACCGGCGCGGCACACGGTATCGGCGCCGCCATGGCCAGGCGGTTCGCCGCCGAGGGCGCCGCCGGGGTGGTGGTCTCCGATCTCGACCTCGAGGCCGCCGAAGAGGTCGTCGCCGGGATCACCGCCTCGGGCGGCACCGCGATCGCGCGCCACGCCGACGCGTCGTCCAAAGAGGACTTGAAGATGCTGGTGACCGAGGCCCGCGCGGCGTTCGGGCCGGTGGACCTCTTCTGCTCCAACGCCGGTGCCGCGTTCGGGACGGGCGTGCACGCCGCGGACGAACAGTGGACGCGGTCGTGGGCGATCAACGTCATGCAGCATGTGCACGCCGCGCAGGTCGCGCTCCCCGCGATGCTGAGCCGGGGCCACGGATACCTGCTGATCACGGCCTCGGGCGCGGGCCTGCTGGGCACCCCCGGCGACGCGCCGTACTCGGTGACCAAACACGCGGCCGTCGGGCTCGCCGAATGGCTGGCCATCACTTACCGCCCGCGGGGAGTGCGAGTCAGCGCGCTGTGCCCGCTCGGCGTGCGGACCGCGCTGCTGGAACCGGGTATCGCCGCCGGTCACCCCGCCGCGCTCGCGATCGCCGCCGCCGCGCCACTGCTGGAGCCGGAGGACGTCGCGGAGTCCGTCGTGCACGGGCTGGCGTCGGAGGAGTTCCTGATCCTGCCGCACGAATCGGTGCGGGAGACCTACGCCCGCAAGGCGGCAGGCCTCGACGAATGGATCGACCGCACCATCCTCGAAACCGGCGCGCGGAAGAGGTGACCATGGAGTACCGCAGGCTCGGCGCGAGCGGATTGTCCGTCAGCGAGATCTCCTACGGCAACTGGCTCACCCACGCCGACGGCGCGGAATGCGTGCAGGCCGCGCTCGACGCGGGCATCACGACCTTCCACACCGCGGCCGCCTGGGACGGTGGTGCCGCCGAAGAGAACCTCGCCGCGGCACTGAGCCACGCGCGCCGCGACGATCTCGTCCTGTGCACCGGCGTCTTCTGGCCGGAAGGCCCGGGCGTCAACGACGCGGGCCTCAGCCGCAAACACCTGACCACGTCGCTGCACGGCTCGCTCCGGCGCCTGCGCACCGACTACATCGACGTCTATCAGTTGCTGCGGTTCGACTACCGCACACCGCTGGACGAGACGTTCCTCGCGCTGTCGGATCTGGTGCGGCAGGGGAAGATCCTCTACGCGGGCACCGCGGAATGGACGGCGGAACAGCTGCTGGAGGCGCGGCCGATCGCCGAACGGCACGGCGTCCCGCTGATCGCGAACCAGCCGCACTACTCGATGCTCTGGCGGGTCGCCGAGGCCCAGGTGATGCCGGTGTGCGAACGGTCCGGGATCGGCCAGTTCGCCTCGGTCCCCCTCGCACAGGGTGTGCTGACCGGCAAGTACCGGCCCGGCGAGATCCCACCGGGCTCACGAGCGGCGAAGGCCGGCGAGGCGCGGCCGTTGCTCCTGCCGGACCTCCTCGAACGCGTCGGCATGCTGCGCGGCGTCGCCGACGAGGCCGGGCTGACCATGGCGCAGCTGGCGCTCGCGTGGACGTTGCAGCACAACACCGTCGCTTCCGCGGTGACCGGCGCGAGCACCGCCGCCCAGGTGACCGAGAACGCGAAGGCGGCCGGCGTCGTGCTGGACCTCGATGCGCTGACCCGGATCGATCACCTGCTGGGCAGTTTCGTGCAGACGGACCCGAGGCTGACCTGGTCACCGCCCGCGACCACCTGACGCCTGCTTCGCCGGTCCGTGAAGGCCTCCTTCCCTACCCTGAAGGTAGTGAAGGAGGCCTTCACGGCGGTTTCGCGTGATGGGCTGGACGACACGCGCGAGACCGGGGTCGCGCCGCGTGTCGTCCGTCTGATGGCGATTGGCGCGATCGGATCATGAGGGCGAGGCAGTCCGCAGGATGGCCTCGAACCGTCGTTACATTTTGGACGGTCGTTTCACTTTATGCACACAACCCCGCAACGTGCGCCAGCGCTTCGGTCAGTCCGGCCGTCTCATCGTGCGGAGCGGCCCAGGCGACATAGCCGTCCGGCCGCATCAGGAAGGTCTGATCGGAGTCCGCCTCGACGAGCCGCACCCGCCCGCTCACGGCGGCACGGCTCTCGTCGGCGCGGGCCACCAGGAGCGCGCGGCCGTCCTCGGACACCAGCGGCAACGGAGCGAACCGGCCGACCAGCGGATGCGCGGCATCCGGTGCGTAGTCGATCTCGGTCCCGTTCCCCATCGCGATGAAATGCCGCTTGGCCGCCGGGATCTCCAAGGTCTCCTCCAGCACCTCCCGGAGCGCGGCGACCTGCGGGCCGGGGCGCATCAACGCGACCTGGGCCCTGGTGTTGCGCAGAACGCGCTCCCCGACCGGATGCCGCTCCGCGGTGTATGTGTCCAATAAGGACTCCGGAGCCGACCCCCGGACGACCAGGCCCAGTTTCCAGCCGAGGTTCATCGCGTCCTGGAGCCCCAGGTTCAGCCCCTGCCCACCGATCGGCGAATGCACGTGGGCGGCGTCGCCCGCCAGCAGGACCCGCCCCCGCCGATAGGTCGCCGCCTGACGGGTGTTGTCACTGAAGCGGATTCCGCCGCCGAACCGGACGACTTCGACCTCGACCCCCGCGACGCGGCTGATACTCGCCCGCATCTCCTCGGCCGTCAGCGGCGCGTCCCGGTCACCCGGTCCGCCGTCGAACTCCATGGTGGAGATCTCGCCCGGCACCAGCGACGTGTGCACCATTCCGCCGGGGCCGTGCATGGTCGACTTGACCGCGCCGGGGTTCGCGAGTTCCACCGCGGCGACCCGGCCGGTCATCGTCGCGTCCGTACCGGGGAACGCGATCCCGGCCCGCTTCCGCACGACACTGCGGCCCCCGTCGCAGCCGACCAGATACGCGGCCCGCTCGGATCCGCCGTCGGCGAGCACGGCGCGGACCTCCGAGCCCTCCTCGACGAGGTCGACGACTTCGCAATCCGTCCGGATCCGGACACCGAGCCCGGTCGCCCATTCCGCGAGGACCCGTTCCAGCACATGCTGTTTGAGCAGGAACCCACTGGCCGCCCCCGGCGAGACCTCGTCCTCGACGAGCGGCAGGCCGGCGAAGTGCCCCCTGGCGCGACTTCCCTTCATGAACGGCGAAAGCCCCGGCGCGAGCGTCTCCTGCTGCGCCTTCGAGAAGGCCTCGGTCAGGCCACGCAGCCGCAAGGACTGCGACGTGCGGCCGTTGATGCCGCGCAATCCGAAGCTCCGGTTCCGCCTGGCCGCCCCGTCGGCCGCCTCCAGGACAAGCGGATCGGCACCGGCCAGCCGAAGCTCACCCGCCAGCAGCAGGCCGACCGGTCCCCCGCCCACGATGATCACGTCGTTCACGGCAACCCCGTATTTACGGTGTAAATGTACGCTGTAAATATGATAGATACACCGTAAACCTGTCAAGCGAAAGGCGTGGGATGACGCGGAGAGAACCGTTGAACCGGGAGAAGGTCCTGGACGCGGCGCTCGCCTTGGCCGGCGAGGAAGGCCTCAAGGGACTGTCGATGCGCAAACTCGCCAAGACGCTCGGCGTCGAAGCGATGGCGCTGTACAACCACGTCCGGAACAAGACCGACATCCTCGACGGCATCGCGGAACGCGTCTACAGCGGGATAGAACCCGCCGACCCCGGCGCACCCTGGCCGGAACGGGTACGGGTCACCGTACTCAACATTTATCGCGCCCTCGCCCGGCATCCGGTCGTGCCGATGGCGCTGGCCACCGACGAGGCCAACCCGAACTCGCTGCGCGCCCTGCGGCCGGTCGACGATCTCGTCGGCACGCTCTACGAAGCCGGCTTCGAGGACGACGGGATCCGCCAGACGCTGGGCGCCCTCAACAGCCTCGTCTTCGGCTCCCTGCTGCTGACGACCGCCGGCTTCACCACGACGCGCCGCGGCGAAGCCGAGCAGGAGCAGATGGACCATTACCTGCGGAGGATCGATCCGGCGGTCTTGCCGAACTTCAGCCGCGCGTTGCCCGCGCTGAAGGCAGCCGATCCCGAACGGGACTTCATCCGCGCGCTGGACCTGCTGATCAGCGGCCTCGTCGCGGCCGCACCAGGAAGGTCGTGAGGTTGTCGAGTGTCTGCGAAGGCCAAGTCGTATGACCGCTGGCCAGGTGAGCCGAGAGTAGCTCGTCAACGAGGCTTGGCGCCTCCTTGACTGTCCATAAGGGACACCGATCGAGGTCGAGAGTGACCGATTCGCGTGCTTTGCGCGGCTTCGCGACCCCCACGCAGAACTGCACATAGTGGATACAACCGGACTTTTAGTCACCAGCGAGCGTCCCTTGTGGACACCGCCACCGGTGTCCGTGAAGGCCTCCTTCCCTACTCTCAAGGTAGGGAAGGAGGCCTTCACGGAGCTGGCGGTGCCGGGCCGGCCACTCGCCCCCGCCGCGGTCCGGTGCCCGAGGACCGTCCTGCCGGGGTCAGCTCAGGCTCGAGCAAGGCCTCGCATCGGGATCCTGCGCGCCCTTGGGCACCCACCGCACGTTCGCGAACGAAGCGGAGAACTTGCCGTCGGTGTACACCAGGAACGGCGTGTTGACGTTCTCCAGGTCAAGCCCGTTGGCGAAACACGACACCGGGATCTTCACCGTCGACTTCGGCGCCCCCGCCAGATCGGTGAACAGCTTGGTCGCGTTCACCTCGGAGAAGCACGGGTAGACGCAGTGCATGCTGATCACCGTGCGGTTGGCGGGCGCCTCGTGCACCACCGTGTCGAACTCCAGCGCCGCGTCGGCGTTGAGGTAGCCCCGCAGATCGTTGGTACCGGCCGGATTCTGGAAGTAGAGCTGCGCCGGGCCGGTGCCGGTCCACGTCGCCTTGAGCCCGTCCTGCTGCACGTTCACGTCCGACTGGACGACGCCGATCTCAGCGTGTGCGGCGGTGCCGTCCGGGCCGATCTCGGTGCCGCCCCAGTTCTCGGCGGAACCGATGAAACCCTTGTACGGCGCGACATCGGTGCGGTTGAACACTTCGAGGTCCTCGGTCGCGGTACCGCCGCCACCGGTCGAGCCGCACGTCACCGGCCCGGTGGTCTCGTCCAGCTGCCCGACCGTGACGCGCTGCCCGGTCTTGAGGCCGTAGCCGAGCTTGAACAGCGGGTCGTAGTCCGCCGAACCCGCGTTCAGCGGCGTCTGACACGCGCTCTTCGGCCACGAGTACGGCAGCGCGCCCTTGAAGCCGCCCTTGACCAGGACATCCGCGACGCCGCCGCCTTCGGTACCCGGCAGCCAGGCCGCGACGAACGCGTCGGAGCGGTTGATCTCCTTGTTCATGTACAACGGACGGCCGCCGACGTAGACGGTGACGACCGGAGCACCCTTCCCGCGAACCTTGTCCAGCACGGCCAGATCCTCGGGGTAGAGCTTCGAAGCCTCCAGCGTCTTACGCGTCAGGTCGCCGACGCCTTCCGCGTACGGGGTCTCGCCGATGACGGCGATGACCGCGTCGTAGCCCTTCGGGTCGGTGTCGCCCTTCTCATCGAAGGTGACGTTGACGTCGCCGAGCTGCTGCTTGAGCCCGGCGAGGATCGACGTGGCGTTCGGGAAGTCGGCGTTGGTGTTGCCGGTCCCCTGCCAGCTCAGTGTCCAGCCGCCGGTCTGGTTCTGGATGCTGTCCGCGCTCTTGCCGACCACGAGGACCTTCGACTTCGGCTTCAGCGGCAGCACGTTGCCGTTGTTCTTCAACAGCGTCTGCGACGAACGGACGGCGTCGCGCGCCAGCCAGGTCTCCTTCAGTGCCTCGTCGGAGTTGGCGTAGGACCGGTCCGACGGCTTCTGCGCTTCGTACAGCCCGGAGCGCAGCTTGACGCGCAGGATGCGGGTCACCGCGTCGTCGATCCGCGACAGCGGGATCTGGCCGCCGTTCACCTGGGCGACGGTGTTGGCGATGAACGCCTTCCAGTCGTTGGGCACCATCACGATGTCGATGCCGGCGTTGATCGCCTGCGGGCAGGAGGCGTTGGTACAGCCGGGAACCTGGCCGATGCCGTTCCAGTCGGACACGACGAGACCGTCGAAGCCCATCTTGCCCTTGAGGATCTGGTTCAGCGCCTTGTCGCTGCCGTGCAGTTTGCCCTCGCCGATGCCGAGTTCGGCGTTGGTCCAGCTGTTGAACGACACCATCACGGTCTGGGAGCCCGCCGCGAGCGCGCCGTAGTAACCCTGGCCGTGGACATTGATCATCTCGGCCTCGGACGACGGGTTGACGCCCTGGTCCTGGCCCTTGAGGGTGCCGCCGTCACCGATGAAGTGCTTGGCGGTACCGATCACGCCGTTGTAGCCGATGCGTTTGGTCGAGCCGTCCTGGAGGCCGTTGATCGCCTCGTAGCCGTAGGCCCTGGTGATCCGCGGATCCTCGGAGAACCCTTCGTAGGTACGGCCCCAGCGGTCGTCCTTCACGACGGCCAGCGTCGGCGCGAAGGCCCAGTCCTGGCCGGTGGCGCGGATCTGCCGGGCCGTCGCCGCGGAGATGTCGCGTACCAGGCACGGGTCGTGCGCCGCGCCGAGCCCGATGTTGTGCGGGAAGACGGTGGCGCCGTACACGTTGTTGTTGCCGTGCACGGCGTCGATACCCCAGATCACCGGGATCTTCGTCCTGCTGCCCTTCGCGGCGTCCCAATAGGAATCGGCGAGTTTCAGCCAGTCCTGCTGGGAGGCGTGCTTGTCCTTGTTCGGCCACGAGCCGCCGCCGTTGAGGACCGAGCCGATCGAGTACTGCCGGACCTCGTCGGGGGTGATCGCGGCGATCTCGGGCTGTGTCATCTGCCCGACCTTCTCCTCGATGGTCATTCCCTTGAGGATTTCGGCGATCCGCTGCTCGTCACCGGCCTTGCCCTTGAACCGGCTCTCGACCTTCGGCCAGTCGGCGAGCGTCGGCAGGCTCTTCTCGATGCGGGCGCAGCCGTCCCGGTCGAGCGCGGGTTTCCCGATCACCGGCTGCTCGGCGGCGACGGCGGGAGTGGCCGCCACGGCCCCGCCGAGCAGGGTGAGACTCATCAAGGCGATCAGCGGACTTCGGCGCGCACGGGCACGTCTTGCCATGGTCTGGTCCATTCTGCGGGAGGCGGGGACCGGCCGATCCTCACCGGGCCCGGCGGCCGCGTCAAGGGTTTCGGGCCGGTATGCCGGGTGTTAATTTTTGCCATGAACTAAGACTCATCCGGCCACCTGTCGCCGATTGCGCCGCTTGGCGGTGTACGGCAGCGCGAACAGGTACAGCCCGCTGAACATCAGCAGGAAGAGCGGCGGCAGTGGCGTGTAGAGCACCCACTGCGCCGGGTCGCCCTGCGCCACCACGCCGAAGACGAGGGACGTCCATCGGCGGAACGTCCGGATCCACTTGACCTCCACATTACTTGAGCTTTTACCTTCGCGGAAAACGAAGGGAATCACTCATGACCGTCTTGGTAACCGGGGCCACCGGGAACACCGGCCGCCACGTGGTGGCCGAACTCGTCCGCCGAGGGGAACACGTCCGGGCACTCACCCGGAACCCCGCCGAAGCCCGGCTTCCGGCGGGTGTCGAACTCGTGGAAGGCACCCACACCGCGCCCGAAACCCTGACCCAGGCCTTGGCGGGGGTCACCAAGCTGCACATCACCGTCACGGCGGGGCTCGCCGACGTCGGCGTCGATCTGGTCAAGCGCGCCGTGGACGCGGGCGTGCGCCGGATGACCATCGTGTGGGGCGGCTACGTCGGGCCGACGGAACAGGCCATGGCCGAGTCCGGGGTGGAATGGACGCGCCTGGAGCCCCAGGAGTTCATGTCGAACGCCCTGACCTGGGTCGACTCGGTCCGCGCGGAGGGCGTGGTCCGTGAGCCGTTCGACCTTCCGAGCGCCGTTGTGCACGAGGGCGACATCGGCGCCGTCGCCGCGACCGCGCTCGTGGAGGACGGGCACTCCGGCAAGGTCTACAACCTCACCGGACCGGAAGCGCTGACCACGAGCGAACGGATCGCGATCCTCGGCTCCGCGGTCGGCCGCGACATCACGCTGGAGCGGATCACGCGGCAGCAGGCGATCGACCGGCTGCTGGCCGAAGGCGTTTCGGTCGCGGACGCCGAGTACGTCGTCGGCTGGCACAGCGATCCTCCCGTGGAGGCGCGCACCGTCGTCGACACGATCGAGAAGGTGACCGGACGGCCTGCCCGCACGTTCGCGCAGTGGGCCGCCGAGCACGCCGGCCGGTTCACGTCGTGAGCGGTCCGATCGCCTTCACGATCTCCAGCACCGGCGCGGTGTGCACCGTGTGGATCGCGCGCAGCGCGCCCAGCCGGTGCGTGAGGTAGTGGTGCAGCGCGGCGGGATCCGGGCATAACGCCTGCGCGGCCAGGTTGGTGGGCCCGGTCGTGGCGACGACGACGGCGAGCTCCTCGTGAGTGGCCAGCGTCGTCGCCACCTCGTCGAGATCCGCCGGCGCGACGGCCATCCACAGGAACGCCTGGGTGGTCACGCCGTACAGGGCCGCGCTGATCTCGACGTCGAAGAAGAGCGTGCCTCGCGCGCGAAGGTCCGCCAAGCGGCGGGCCGCGGTCGCCGGGGCGAGGCCCGCCGCGGCGGCGAGATCCGCGATGCTCGCGCGGCCGTCGTGCCGGAGGGCGGCGATCAGCGCGTGGTCCGCCGTCGTCGGCGGAGCGTCGTCGCCGTCGGATTCCGGCGGCCGCAACGCTTCCTGCTGTTCCTCCGTCAGCGCGGCGACCCGCCCGCGCCACGCCGTCGGGCCGCCGAGGTAGGTGTGCAGGATGAAATGCGCGGACACCGCCGTGACGCTCGCGGCGCGCGGGATGTCGTGCAGCAGCATCGCGCTCTGCGCATGCCTCGGCGTGTGCGCGATCGTCACGATCTCCGTACCACCCGAGGTGAGCTTGACCCAGGAGGTGTCCGGCCGCCTGGCCAGCGAACGGGCGAGCGTCCGCGCGGAGGCGGGCTGCGCGGTCAGCCGGACGAGCCACTGCGTCAGCCCCGTCCGGCCGGGATCGGGCAGACCCACCACGCGGAGCCCGGATTCGGCCCGGAGCCGTTGATAGCGCCGGGCGACGGTCTGGGTCGAGACACCGAGCACCTCGCCGATCCGGCTGAACGGCGCGCGGGCGTCGATCTGCAGCGCGTGGATCAAAGCGCGATCGATGTCGTCGAGCATGGAATATTTCGCCCATTCGGTCCGGGTATCATGGAATAGAAGTCATCCTGGCCGCACGATCCTGGTCATGCAACTGACGAAGACCAGATCGGTTCCGCTCGCCACGCTGCTCGCGGCGGAGGCGATGAACGTGCTGGACACGACGATCACCCAGGTCGCCGGTCCGGCGATCCACGCGGACCTCGGCGGCCCCGCGTCCGCCATCCAATGGTTCGGCGCCGCCTACACGCTCCCGTTCGCGGTACTGCTCATCACCGGCGGCAGGCTCGGCGACCTGCTGGGCCGCCGCCGCGTGTTCCTCTCCGGCGTCGCGGTGTTCGCCCTGGCCTCACTGTGCTGCGCGCTCGCACCGGCCGCCGGCGTGCTGATCGGCGCGCGAGCGGTGCAGGGCATGGCGGCGGCGCTGGTGATCCCGCAGACCTTCGGGCTGATCAAGGTCATGTTCTCCGGTCCGGCGCTGGCGGCGGCACTGGGCTGGAACGGGCCGGTGGTCGGCCTGTCGGCCGTGAGCGGGCCGCTGCTCGGCGCCCTGCTGACGGATCTGGTGTCGTGGCGGGCGGCGTTCCTGGTGAACGTGCCGATCTCGATCGCGGTGCTCGTGGCGGGACGGCTGCTGCCGGAAGACCGCGCGGCACATCCGGTCCGCTTGGACGTGCCGGGTACCTTGCTCGCCTCGCTCGGCATCGGGCTTCTCGTGTACCCGCTGATCGACAAGTGGAGCTGGAGCCTGTTCGCCGCCGGCGCCACCGTACTGGTGCTGTTCGGGTTCCATCAGCGGAACCGACGCCATCCCCTGGTCGAGCCGAGCCTGTTCGGACACCGCGGTTTCCCCGCGGCGCTGGGGGCGTCGACCTTGTTCTTCGCGGTGATGAACGGGGTGATGCTCGTAGTGGTCCTGCACCAACAGCTCGACGAGGGTCTCGGCGTACTCGCGTCCGGGCTGACGCTGCTGCCGTGGTCGGGCGGACTGGCGATTTCTTCTTGGGCTGCGGGCAAATGGCTCGTGCCCCGGCACGGATCGCGGGTCGCCTTCGCCGGTCTGACGTTATTGCTCGCGGGAGTCCTGCTGGCGATGGCGGGACCGCTGCCGGTCGCGCTCGGCATCGGCGGGCTCGGCCTGGGACTGTTCACGGTGCCGTTCTTCACCGCGGCGCTGTCCGTCGTCCGTCCACATGAGACCGGATCCGCGGCGGGGTTGCTGAACGCGGTGCAGCAAGTCGGCGCGACGCTGGGCATCGCGGTCTTCGGGTCCGTCTTCCTGCGCGGCCATTCCCCGGCGGCGGCGTTCTCGCTCGCGGCGGTGCTGGTGGTCGCGACCATGGCGGCGACCGCGCTGATGCGGATCAGCCCTCGGCGGCCTTGAACCATGCGCCGATCCCGGCGAGCGCGCCCGGACCGTAGTCACCCCGGACGTCGTCGGCCAGATCCGCGATGGTGACCGCGCGCAACGCCGCCCGCCACTGGACTTCGGCGTTCGCCATCGCGCGGCTGATGGCGCACGGCGTCGTGCACGCCTCGGGCGGCGTCGCCATCGGGCCGCGCTGACGGATCTCGGTGCAGATGAAGGCCGGGGCGGGTCCCTCGATGGCCTCGACGACGTCGAGCACCGTGATCTCCGAAGGCGGCCTGGTGAGGACGTAGCCGCCGGCCTTCCCCTGCACCGACCGGATGAGACCGGCCCGGGAAAGCGCCTGGAGCTGCTTCGCGAGGTAACTCGGCGAGACGTCGTGCAGCTGCGCCAGGCGCGCGGCGGGCGCGGGTTCGTCGACCGAGGTCAGCACGACACAGCAGTGCAGGGCCCACTCGACCCCACCGGACATCTTCACCCGGACGACTCTAACCCGCCTCTTGACTCGGACACAATATGTCCGAGTATTATCTCGGACATCAGGAGTCCGGGTTAACCGGCATCACCGACGAAAGGCACTGGGTCATGAAATTCGCGATCATCGGCGGGACCGGGCTGATCGGCTCGCAGGTCGTGCGCGACCTGAACGAGGCGGGGCACGAGGCGGTGCCGCATTCGCTGTCCACCGGGGTCGACCTGCTCACCGGCCAGGGCCTGGACAGCGCGCTCGACGGCGCCGACGTGGTCGTCAACCTCACGAACTCGCCGACCTTCGACGACGCCTCCCCCGCGTTCTTCCGAACGTCGATGGACAACCTCGTCGCGGCCGCAAAGAAGGCGGGCACCGGGCATTTCGTGATCCTGTCGATCGTCGGCGTCGACCAGGTTCCCGAGCTCGACTACTACCGGGCGAAGACGCTGCAGGAGGACATCCTCAAGGAGAGCGGTGTCCCCTACTCGATCGTCCGCGCCACCCAGTTCATGGAATTCGTCGACGCGGTGCTGTCCTGGACCTCCGACGAGACCACGGTCCGCCTGCCCAGCACGCCGATCCAGCCGATCGCCGCGGCGGACGTCGCCGCCGCCGTTTCCGAGGTGTCGGCGGGAAAGCCGCTGAACGGGACCCTCGACGTGGGTGGCCCGGACGTCTACCCGCTCGACGAACTGGGCCGGATCACCTTGTCCGCCAAGGGAGACACGCGTCCGGTGACCGTCGACGAGACCGCGGGCATGTTCGCCGCCGTCAAGGGCGACGTCCTCACCACGAAGGACGGCGCCCGTATCGCCGAGACCCGCTACCTCGACTGGCTCAAGTAGCCGACGAGTCCGTGAAGGCCTCCTTGAGGGACTCTGGGTCCCTCAAGGAGGCCTTCACGGACTGACGAGATCAGCTCGGCAGCAGCGCCGGAGCCGCGAGACGGCTGGCGTTGGCCGCTTCGTCGTCCGGCTGGGCCTGGGCGGAACGCTCCGCCTCGACCCGCGCGAGGTAGTTGGCGACCTCGCGCTCCTGCTTGTGCGAGTCCCAGCCCAGCAGCGGCGCCATCAGCTCGGCCACAACCGGCGCCGCCGTCACGCCGCGGTCCCGCTCCTCGATGGAGATCCGGGTGCGCCGCGTCAGCACGTCCTCCAGATGCAGCGCGCCCTCGTGCGAGACGGCGTAAACGACCTCCGCCTTGAGGTACTCCGCCGTCCCCGGGATCGCTTCGCCCAGTTCGGGGCGTTCCGAGATCGACTCCAGGATGTCCTCGATCGCGGTGCCGTAGCGCTGGAGCAGGTGCTCGATGCGGGCGATCGGCAGTCCCGTGCGCTGCACGAGCGAGTGCCGCGCGCCCCACATCTCGTGGTAGCCCGTCGCGCCCACGATCGGCAGCCGCTCGGTCCACGAAGACGGCGCCGGACGGCCGAGGTCCTCCACCGCGACGTCGACCGCGTCGGCGGCCATCACGCGGTACGTCGTGTACTTGCCGCCGGCCACGATCACCAGACCCGGCACCGGATGCGCGACAGCGTGCTCCCGCGACAGCTTCGTGGTCGAAGTCGCCTTCGCGGCCAACAGCGGCCGAAGCCCCGCGTACACGCCTTCGATGTCGTCGGCGGTGAGTGGCGTGCGCAGGACGGCGTTGAGGTGATCGAGCACGTAGTCGACGTCCGCCTGGCTGGCCGCCGGGTGCTCGCGGTCGAGGTCCCATTCGGTGTCGGTGGTGCCGACGATCCAG
Organism: Amycolatopsis sp. NPDC102389; assembly: GCF_044765885.1. Lineage (NCBI taxonomy): Bacteria > Bacillati > Actinomycetota > Actinomycetes > Pseudonocardiales > Pseudonocardiaceae > Amycolatopsis > Amycolatopsis sp. NPDC102389. Next base: position 131,525 of record NZ_JBIWKX010000012.1, on the reverse strand, counting down.
TGCCGTCCCCACGGGATGACGAACAGGACGCTCTTCTCGGTGCGCAGGATCAGCCCGGTTTCGAGGTCGATCTTCTCGCGCGGCACCACCAGGTGGATGCCCTTCGAAGCGCGCACGGTGAACGGCGCGGCGATGCCCGCCGCTTCGGCCATGTCGTCGCTCCACACGCCGGTCGCCGCGACGACCGTCTTCGCCCGCACCTCGATCTCCGCACCACTCTCGCGGTCGACCACCTTGGCGCCGACAACGCGTTCGCCGTCACGGATCAGCGACGTGACGCGGGCACGAGTGAGGACGGAGGCGCCTTGTTCTGCCGCGGTCCGCGCGATCGTCATCGTGTGGCGGGCATCGTCGACCTGCGCGTCGTAGTACTGGATGGCTCCGATCAGGGCGTCGTCCGCGAGACCGGGAGCGACCTTTCCCGCACCGCGCTTGGACAGATGCCGGTGCCGCGGCAGGGCGCGCGCTCCGCCGAGGGTGTCGTAAAGCGTGACACCCGCGCCGATGTAGCCGCGTTCCCAGACACGGTGCTTGAGCGGCACCAGGAACTTCACCGGCCGGACCAGATGCGGCGCGAGGGTCTGCAGCAACAGGCCGCGTTCCTTCAGCGCCTCACGGACCAGCTTGAAGTCCAGGTTCTCCAGGTAGCGCAGCCCACCGTGGATCAGCTTCGAAGACCGGCTGGACGTTCCGGCGGCGAAGTCGCGGGCCTCGACGAGCGCGACGGAGAGCCCGCGCGACGCCGCGTCGAGTGCGACGCCGGCACCGGTCACTCCCCCGCCGACGACCAGCACGTCGATCTCCTCGCGAGCGAGCTTGCGCAGCGTCTCGGCACGGTAGACCGGGGAAAGCGGTACGGGTGTCACTCTGTTCCTCCTGTTCATCGGGCTCACTCGACCTCGACCCAGTCGAGCGTGCGGCCGACGGCCTTCTGCCAGCCCGCGTAGCCCTCGGCGCGCTGTTCTTCCGTCCACGACGGCTCCCAGCGCTTGTCCTCGTTCCAGTTCTGTTCCAGCTCGTCGGTGCTCTTCCAGAACCCGACGGCGAGCCCGGCCGCGTAGGCGGCGCCGAGGGCGGTGGTCTCGGCGACGACCGGCTTCGACACCGGCACGCCGAGGATGTCCGCCTGCAGCTGCATGCAGAGTTCGTTCGCGGTCACTCCACCGTCCACACGCAACACGTCGAGCGTGACACCGGAGTCGTTCTGCATGGCCTCGACGACGTCGCGGGTCTGGTAGCAGATCGCTTCGAGGGTCGCCCGCGCCAGATGCGCGTTCGTGGTGGCCCTGGTGAGGCCGACGATCGCACCGCGCGCGTCGGATCGCCAGTACGGCGCGAAAAGCCCGGAGAACGCGGGGACGAAGTAGACGCCGCCGTTGTCATCGACCTGCCGCGCGAGGCTCTCGCTCTGGGACGCGCCGCTGATGATGCCCAGCTGGTCGCGCAGCCACTGCACGGCGGAACCCGTGACGGCGATGGAGCCCTCCAGCGCGTACACCGGCTTCTCGTCGCCGAACTGGTAGGCCAGCGTCGTGAGCAGACCGTGCTTCGAACGCACGACCTCGTGCCCGGTGTTGAGGAGCAGGAAGTTGCCGGTGCCGTAGGTGTTTTTGGCCTCGCCGGGGCGGAAACACACCTGGCCGACGGTCGCCGCCTGCTGGTCGCCGAGCACGCCGGTGATGGCGACCTCGCCGCCGAGCGGACCGTCCGCGCGGGTGACGCCGAAGCGGCCGTTGTTCGACGACGGCGCGATCGACGGCAGCATCTGCTTGGGGATGTCGAAGAACGACAGCAGCTCGTCGTCCCACTCCAGGGTTTCGAGGTCCATGAGCATCGTGCGCGACGCGTTGGTCGGGTCGGTCACGTGGACGCCGCCGTCGGGGCCGCCGGTGAGGTTCCAGATGAGCCAGGAATCGGTGGTGCCGAAGAGCGCGTCACCCTTTTCGGCGTCTTCGCGGACGCCGTCGACGTTCTCCAGGATCCACTGCAGCTTGCCGCCGGAGAAGTAGGTGGCGGGCGGCAGACCGGCCTTGCGGCGGATGACGTCGCCCTTGCCCGCGCGCTCGAGCGCCGAGGCGATCCGGTCGGTGCGGGTGTCCTGCCACACGATGGCGTTGCAGTACGGGCGACCGGTGCGGCGGTTCCACACGACGGTGGTCTCACGCTGGTTGGTGATGCCGAGGGACGCGAGGTCCGCGGCGGTCAGTTTCGCCTTGTTGAGCGCGGTCGCGATGACCGACCGGGTCCGCTCCCAGATCTCGGTGGCGTCGTGCTCGACCCAGCCCGGCTTCGGCAAGATCTGCTCGTGCTCGAGCTGGTGGCGGGCGATCTCGTTGCCGCCGTGGTCGAAGATCATGAAGCGCGTGCTGGTGGTGCCCTGGTCGACGGCGCCGATGTAGTCAGGCATGGTTTCTCTCCTTCAGGAAACGCGCTCGATGTCCTTGGCGGGCAAGGCTTCCGGTGCCGGGTCTGCGGGCAGGTAACGCTCGATGAAGTACTTGTAGATCGCACCGCCGATGACCGCACCGATGACCGGCGCCACGATCGGGATCCACCAGTACGGATAGCCGTACTGATCGGTGAACGCGGTGTCGTACCCGGTGAGCCAGGACATCAGCCGCGGGCCGAAGTCGCGGGCGGGGTTGATCGCGTAGCCGGCGTTGGTACCCCAGGCCATGCCGATCGCGACCACGAGGAAGCCGACGACGACCGGGGCGAGGTTCGCGGCGGGCGCGGTGTTGCGGAGGTCGGTGATGGCGAAGATCACCAGTGCCAGGATCGCGGTCCCGATGATCTGGTCACGGAAAGCACCCCAGTCACCCACCGGCAGGGTTCCGTTACCCGGAAGAGTGGAGAACACACCCTGGGTCTTGATCGTGAGGCCGGGGTCAGCGGCGTTGAGCACCTCGGTGTAGTTCCAGCGCACCAGCAGCGCGGCGAGGAACGCGCCGGCGGTCTGTGCCAAGGCGTACGGGGCGACCTTGCGCCACGAGAAGCCCTTGAACACCGCGAGCGCCACGGTGATGGCGGGGTTCAGATGCGCGCCACTGATCCGTGAAGCCACGTAGATACCCAGCGTGACACCGATTCCCCAGGCCCACGCGATGCTGTCGTGGTCCCCGATGCCTGCCGCGACGACTTGAGCCACCACCCCGCAGCCGAACAGGATGAGGATCATCGTCCCGACGAACTCCGCCGCCAGTTCGCCCGCCAGTCCGCGAGCCTTGAGGTTTCGCACCATTGCTTCCTCCACAAAGGACACCGTTGCCCTGTTGAGGCCGAAGTTAAGTTCGCGGAAACCCGGGGTCAACGGACACCGGTCGGCATTGTCGAACGTCCGGAGACGATGTTCGACATTGTCGAATCAGGGCCGGTCGGGCTACGGTTGGGCCGTGCCCGGTCCGATCCAGTCCATCGAGCGCGCCGCCGCGATCCTGCGGTTGCTGGCGCGCGGTTCCGGCCGTCTCGGGGTCGGCGAGATCGCCGATTCCCTCGAACTCGCCAAGGGAACCGCGCACGGGATCCTCCGCACCCTGCAAGGGGTCGGCTTTGTCGAACAAGACCGTGACACCGGGAAATACCAACTGGGCGCGGCGCTCCTGCATCTCGGCACGAGCTACCTCGACGTCAACGAACTCCGGTCCCGCGCGATCAACTGGGCCGACGCGCTGGCCGCCCGCAGTGGCGAGGCCGTCCGGATCGGCGCACCGCTGGAGGGCCGGGTCCTGGTGGTGCACCACGTTTTCCGGCCCGACGACAGCCTGCAGACGCTCGACGTCGGCACGCTTCTGCCGCTGCACGCGACGGCGCTCGGAAAAGTCCTTCTGGCCTATGACACCGGTCTCGTGGCATCGTTGCGCACCGGCGGGCCGGAGGCCTACACCCGCCGGACCCTGGTCACCCAGACCGCGATCAAACGCGCCTGCGGCAAGGTGCGCGAGGCGGGCTGGGCGAGCGAGAACGGCGAGATGATCACCGGCGAGGCCGGGATAGCGGCGCCGATCCGCGGCCACGGCGGCATCGTGGTCGGCGCGATCGGCGTGTCCGGCGCGACGGAACGGATCTGTGAAGCCGACGGCAGCCCGATCCCCCGGCTGCTCGGCCACGTGCGCGACGCGGCACGGGCGGTCTCCCGCGATCTCGGCGCGTCCCGATGGTGATGGAGGTGCTCGCGTGGTCCAGCGCTACGTGATGTCGATCGACCAGGGCACCACCTCGACGCGGTGCATCCTGTTCGACGCGCGCGGCAGGCTGGTGTCGGTCGCGCAGCGCGAACACCAGCAGCACTTCCCGCGGCCGGGCTGGGTCGAGCACGACGCGACGGAGATCTGGCGCAACGTCGGCCGGATCGTGCCGCAGGCGCTGGCCGACGCCGGTATCGAGCCCGCGCAAGTGGTCGGCCTCGGCATCGCCAACCAGCGCGAGACGACGGTGCTGTGGGACAGACACACCGGCAACCCGGTCGGCCGCGCGATCGTCTGGCAGGACACCCGCACCGACGCGATGCTCGAACACCTCGCCCGCGAGCCGGGCGCCGACCGCGTCCGGCGCCTGTGCGGGCTGCCGCTGGCCACCTACTTCTCCGCGCCGCGTATCCGGTGGATGCTGGAAAGGACCCCTGGCCTGAGGGAACGCGCCGAACGCGGCGACGTCCTGTTCGGGACGGTCGAGAGCTGGCTGATCTGGAACCTGACCGGCGGACCCGAGGGCGGCGTCCACATCACCGACGTCACCAACGCCTCACGCACCATGCTGATGAACCTGCGGACGCTGTCATGGGACGATGAACTGCTGGAGTTCTTCGACGTCCCGCGCGCGATGCTGCCGGAGATCCGCCCGTCGACCGAGGTCTACGGGACGACGTCACGGGTGGTTCCGGGCATCCGGATCTCGGCGGCGCTCGGCGATCAGCAGGCGGCGCTGTTCGGCCAGACCTGCTTCGCGCCCGGCGAGGCGAAATGCACGTACGGAACCGGCAGCTTCCTGCTGCTCAACACCGGTCCGACGCCGGTGCTGTCGACGCACGGAATGCTGACCACCGTCGGATTCAAGATCGGCGACGAGCCCGCCGTGTACGCGCTGGAAGGCTCGATCGCGGTCACCGGATCGCTGGTGCAGTGGTTCCGCGACGGGCTCGAGCTGATCGGCAGCGCGCCGGAGATCGAGACGCTCGCGCGGACGGTCGAGGACAACGGCGGCTGCTACATCGTGCCCGCCTTCTCGGGCCTGTTCGCGCCGCATTGGCACAGCGAGGCACGCGGCGTGATCGCCGGGCTGACGTCGTACATCACCAAGGGGCATCTGGCCAGGGCCGTGCTGGAGGCGACGGGCTGGCAGACCCGTGAGGTCGTCGACGCGATGAACGCCGACTCCGGGCTCGCGCTGTCGACGCTCAAAGTGGACGGTGGGATGACCGCCGACAACCTGCTGATGCAGTTCGTCGCCGACGTCCTCGACGTGCCGGTGGTGCGCCCGATGGTCGCCGAGACGGTGTCACTGGGCGCGGCGTACGCGGCCGGATTGTCGGTCGGGTACTGGCCGGATCTCGAGGGCCTGCGGCGGAACTGGCATCGCGCCGGGCAGTGGCTGCCGACGATGGACCCGGCCCGCCGCGACAGCGAATACTCGCACTGGCGCCAGGCCGTGGAGCTGACCTTCGGCTGGATGCGCCCGGGCCCGACGGCCGCTCCCCCTGGCTCCGACCTGGTCGAGGTCGTCCTGGCCGATCACCGCCGGATCGAACAGCTGTTCCGGGACCTCCGCAACGACGAGGCCGACCGGCCGGCGCTGATCGCGGAGCTCTCGGCGTCCTTGGTCGCCCATGCGACCGCGACGGAACGGATCGTCCGTCCCGATGAGACGGAGAGCGGGCTCGCGGACGAGCTGCTGGCCGTACTGGAATCCGCCGACTCCGAGAAAGCGTTGGTGGCACTGGAGAATTCCGTGGACGCGCATATCCGCGCGGAGGAACGCGGGTTGCTGAACGAGCTACGACGGACACTGTCCACTTCGGATCGCACCGCGCTCGGCCGGGCGTTCGTGGCCGAGCGGCAGCGGCAGCTGGACCTCGGCTGCGGCTCGGTGGCGCACGTCCGCGAACAAGGGGCCCGGCTGCGGCTTTCGTGACGTGCTAGCCTGTCGCCGTGCGCCGCTGGACTCGACTCGTACTCAAGCGCGCCGGCTGAAACCAGGTCGCCGGCGCGCATTCCGGCGACCCCTCGATACGGGGCATCTCCCGGGACCTGGCCCTCCATGGCCTGTACGTTTCCCGCCTTTGGAGACCACGATGTCCACTGTTTCGTTTCAGATCCCCGCCCCTCGTTCGTCCATGCTGGTCCGCCGCCGGATCGCCACCTACTTCGTCGGCGGCGTCGAACAGATCCCCGGCCTGGTCGACGCGCTCGGCTGCCTGGTCCACGACCTGTCCGTCGACGTCCGCGACGGCGTCCGGGAAAGCACCATGACCTGCGCCGTCCTGATCGACGCGGACGAGGTCGAACCGCTCCTGGACAGGCTGCGCGGCCTGGCCTCCGTCGTCTCGTCGGAGCTGGTCTGACCGCGAGTTACGCCTCTGATCACGCGAGTCACGTGTTCAATCACGCGAGTCACGCCTTGGCGCACGCGAGTTCGGCGACATAAGTCCTCTATGCCCGAAGTGACTTGCAGAGTTCGGTGCAGCCGGCCCCGGATGAACCGCAAACCTCTTGACTTAGTTAAGAAGCCTTCTTAACTTCGATTTCATGGCCGAAACTCCCCGAAGCAGCAGGTCCGAAGCCTATCGTCGGCTCAGCTTGGCCGAGAAACACGACAAGTTCGTCAATCAGTACTCGCGGCGGACCCTGTTCCGGGTGGGTGCGGTGAGCGGCGCGGCGCTCGCCACCGGTGGCGTCCTGCTCCCGGGCGCGGCCGCGGCCTCCCCCGGGCCGATGGTGCTGCTCAACGCCGACAAGGTCGCGGGTTCGGCACTGCGGCCGTTCGGACGGCACATCGCCTACGGGGCCGACCCGTCCCAGCAGGTCGTCGTCTCCTGGCAGGTGCCCGCGACGGTGACCGCGCCGTTCATCCGCATCGGCACCGTGCCCGGCGACTTCAGCCCGCCGATCCCGGCCGAGGTCCGGGCGCTGACCAGCCAGATGTCCTGGCAGCATCCGGTCGAGGAAGTCCCGCCGAACAGCCCGAAGTCGATCACCCAGTACTACCTCCACGCCCGGATCGACCGCCTCCTGCCCAACACCACGTACTACTACGTCGTGGGCCACGAGGGCTACGACCCCGCCACCCGGCTCGGCGAGATGGCGAGTTTCCGCACCGCTCCCGCCCCCGGCGGCGACGGCACGTTCACCTTCACCGCTTTCGGCGACCAGGGCGTCGGCTACAACGCCGTCGCGACCAGCAGCCTGATCGCGGGCCTCGACCCGGCCTTCCATCTCGCCATGGGCGACCTGAGCTACGCCCTCGAAGGCGAGGGCGGGCACCCGGAGGAGGACCAGTACGACGCACGGCTCTGGGACTCCTTCTTCGTGCAGAACGAACCGGTCACCGCCGGGATCCCGTGGATGATGGCGCTGGGCAACCACGAAATGGAGGGCTGGTACTCGGCGGACGGTTACGGCGGCGTGCGGGCGCGGTTCACCATGCCGGACAACGCCTGGGCCGGATCCACCTGCATCTACTCGTGGCGCTACCAGAACGTCGGGATGATCAGCCTGGACGGCAACGACGTCTGCTACAACAGTCCGTCCAATCTGGACTACACCAAGGGCAAGCAGCTCAAGTGGCTCGGCAAGACGCTCGCCGCCTTCCGCGCCGATCCCACGATCGACTTCATCGTCGTCTACTGCCACCAGTGCACGTACTCCACCTGCCATTCCAACGGCGCCGAACTCGGCGCGCAGAAGGACTGGGCTCCCCTGTTCGACAAGTACCAGGTCGACCTGGTGCTCAACGGGCACAACCACATCTACGAACGCACCGACCCCATCCGGGCGGGCAAGGCCGTCAAGAAGGTGCCCTCGCGCGGGACCACCGACCCGGCCAAGGACGGGACGACCTACATCACCGCGGGCGGCGGTGGCGGCAGCGTCTCCGAGTTCCCGGCGCCCGACACCTACCTTGGTCACGAGACCAGCAACGACACCCCGGTCCCGATGAAGTACTCGGAACGGGACGGCCAGGATCGCACCAAGAAGGTCACCTGGTCCCGGGTCCGGTTCCGCGGCTACAGCCTGGTCGCGGTCGACGTCATCGCGGGCACGGGCACCACACCGCCCAAAATGGACGTCCGCGCGATCAGCGCCGACGGCACCCTGGTCGATCAGATCATCGTGCAGCGTTCCTGACCGCCGTTACACGGTCATGACACGAACGAGACGGGGTCACGATGATCGTCTCTGAACATCGGCAGCATGCTCGACCAACGAACCAGGCCCATCGCAGTGCCCGGCGCGAACCGGCGGCCACGACTCCGCGTGACGATGCTGATCGTCACGCTGGTGATCGCCGCGATCCTCGGCTACGTGATCTTCCAAGCCGTGGCGGCAGGCGAGTCTGCTCCGGCAAGACGCGTCGCCACCGTGGTCTTCGACCGCACGTCGGGCGAGCAGGTGATCGACGACCGCGGCTCGGAGAGATTCCGCACGGCGTCGGTGGTGAAACTGTTCATCGCGCTGGACGCCGTCACCCGCAAGGCGAGCAGGGCCGACGAAGCCCAGATTCACCGGATGCCGGCGAAAAGCGACGACGCCGTCGCCAACACACTCTGGACCAAGACCGGCGGGCCGGCGATCGCCACCAGGACGGTGGCCACCGCGGGCCTGAAGAACACCACACCACCCGCCGACGGATTCGACCAGTACTTCGGCATCCCTTCGGCCTTCGGCGACCGGCCGTGGGCCGTGAAACAGGGCTGGGCCGCCGGGCGGGGCTCGGTGGACGCGCACACGACGGGACTCGTCGGTGAAGGCGACCGCTACATCGTCGTCATCCTGTCCGGGTCCGCCGAGGGCACCGGTCTCGACGTGGCGACGGCGGCGGTCACCTCAGCGGCCAAGGCCCTGGCTTCCCGACTGGAAAAGTGACTTCGGCCGCGTTTTCCACAGCGATCTTGAAAGCGCTTACAAGGAGGTCCGCGAAACATGCCTGAGGAGCCGCCGAGCCCACTCCCGTCTGAGCTTTCAGCGCGGTCAGCTGCTCGCCGGCCAGCGGCGCGACCCGGTCCATGAACTGCCCGAGGAACCGCAGGGCGGCGACGGGCGGAATCCCGGCGACGGCCAGATCCGTCACCGCGCGCGAAACGGAGGGGCGAACGACCGCCGGGGCCCCCGTGTCGTCCCGCCCGAGCACACCGTGGCGTTCCAGGCACCGGGCGACGGCGGGCTGCTCACGGGCGATGTCGGCCATCGCCGCGTCCAGCTGCTCGGCGCGGTCCACTGTGGTCGTTCCGAGCATCGCGGCGATGGACACCAGGTTGAAGCCCTGTTTCTGCAGCATCGTGATCCGCCGCAGGCGCCGCAGATGGGCCGGGCCGTAGTAAGCGGATCTGCCGTGCCGGACCGGCGGGGCGAGCAGGCCCCGCGTCTGATGTGCCCGGATATTGCGCGCCGACATGCCGACGATCGTGGAAAGTTCTTCGATCGTGTATCCGGCCGGCCTCGGCGAAAAGGGCTTCACGCCGACAGTTTAACCAATGGTCGGATGAGTACACCACAGAGCCGGGACAGTGGCGACACCACTATCAACCGGCTGAATCAACGAGTTGCCATAAGTTCATCGGTTCCCGGCCTGGAACGCAAGGTCAGGGTCACGTTTACCTGGTTTCGTGCCAAGCAATGCCGGTTTTGGGGTGTTCCACGCCCCCCGATTACGCCAGTCAGGCGATCTTGATGGGCCGAGGTCTTCTTTGCCGTTTAAATGCACCAGAGACATCGGATGTCTCGACTCTGTCGACGCCCGCGGAGCGCCGCTGAACCCGATGGTTGGTCGTCAAAGTTTCAACCTTTTCCCAGGAGGTTTCCATGTTCTGGAAACGCATCGCGGTCGCGGCCGTGACCGCGACCGGTCTGGCCGCGGCACTGGTGGTGTCCCATCAGGACACTCCCGCCGCCGCGATCGAGCCCGCCGCGGCGAAAGTGCCCGCGTTCGACCACATCGTCCTCGTGATGTTCGAGAACAAGGACTACAAGGAGATCAGCGGCAGCTCCAAGGCGCCGTACCTCAACAAGCTCGCCTCGCAGGGCGCCAAGTTCACCAAGGCGTACGGGACGACGCATCCGAGCCAGCCGAACTACATCGCCCAGTTCGCCGGTTCGACGCACGGCGTCGACAGCAACAAATGCCAGGATCTCGGGAACAAGGAGAACATCGCTTCCCAGCTGGCGGGCATCGGCAAGAAGTTCGTCGGGTATGCGGAAAGCATGCCTTCCGACGGCTACACCGGCTGCACGAAGGGAAACTACGCCCGCAAGCACAACAGCTGGGTCAGCTTCAGCAATGTGCCGTCGTCGGCGAACAAAAGGTTCTCGTCGTTCCCGAGCGACTTCACCAAGCTGCCGCACATCGCTTTCGTGACCCCGGACCTGTGCAGCGACATGCACGACTGTTCGGTCGACACCGGTGACAAATGGCTGAAGAAGAACCTCGACGCGTACGCGCAGTGGGCCAAGACGCACAACAGCCTGCTGATCGTCAATTTCGACGAGGACAGCGGGACGTCGGTGAACCAGATCTTCACGACGTTCGTCGGCGCCCACGTGAAGCCGGGCAGCTACAGCGAATCCGTCAACCACTACTCGATCCTCCGCACGATGGAGGCGTCGTTCGGCCTGCCTGGCATCGCCAACGCGGCGAACAAGTCGCCGATCACGAGCGTATGGCAGTAATCGGGTGAACCCCGCGGGCGTGTCCACTGTGGACACGCCCGCGGGACGCCTTCGTTCTCTCGGCTCCCTGCAGGAAGGCACGACCGTGAACACCCGCACCCGCGTCTTGATCGCCCTCACCGGAACACTCGCGCTGGTCGCGGCCGCCGTGATCTACGTCGGGGTGGCGGGCGCGCGCAACCAGGACTCCGCGTCCGCGGGCACCAGCGACGCGGTCACCCTCGAAGGCGAGCGGTTGCTCTTCCGCAGCACCGCCGACGCCGACCGCGGGCACGTGTCCAGCGTCAGCGCCGCCGACCCCGGCGGGGCACGGGCGGTGTCGACCATGTCGTGCAGCCGGGTCTACGCGGCGGGCGGCACCGGAATCTGCCTGCGCCCGGAAACCGGGCTGACCACCTACCAGCTCGCCGTGCTCGACCGTCGTCTCGCGGTGACGCAGGAGATCCCGCTGGTCGGGGTACCCAACCGGGCGCGGGTATCGGCGGACGGGAAGCGGCTGGCGTGGACGGTGTTCGTCACCGGCGACTCCTACAACGGCGGCCGGTTCTCCACCCGCGCCGGCACCCTCGATCTCACCACCGACGACGTCGAGGGCACGCTCGAGGACTTCGCCGTGACCGTGGACGGCAAGCCGTACAAGGCGGCCGACGTCAACTTCTGGGGCGTCACCTTCGCCAGGCAGCCGGGCCGGTTCTACGCCACCATGTCGACCGGCTCGCACAGGTACCTCGTCGAAGGCGACTCGGAGGCCCGGAGTGTGAAGACCTTGCGGGACAACGTCGAATGCCCGTCCCTCTCCCCCGGCGAGACCCGCGTCGCCTTCAAGGCCGCCATCGACGGGGATCCCGCGAAAGGCTGGCGTGTCTCGGTGCTCGACCTCGCGAGCGGCACCGTGACGCCGCTGGCCGAGACCAGGAACGTCGACGACCAGCCCGCCTGGCTTGACGACCGCACCGTCGCCTACGCCCTCCCCCGCACCCAGGGACATTCCGACGTCTGGGCCGTGTCCGCCGACGGCTCGGGCGCGCCGCGCCTGCTGATCCCGGAGGCCGAGTCGCCCGCCGCGCTGCCCTAAGCACCCGTGCTCAGACGGACGACACGCGTGATTGGAGGGACGACACGCGTAGGCAAGCAGCGGCCTGGCTGGCAGGCCGCCGCGCTCAGTCGGGCAGTTCCACGGGCGCGATGTCGTCGTAGACGTCGCCCGGTCCCGGGTTCGCCTGATCCGTCTCGCCACCGAAGTGGTGCAGGACGCCCCACACCGCGTTCAGCGCCGTCTGCACCGCGCCTTCGGCCCAGCCCGCCGTCCACGAGACGTCGTCGCCCGCCAGGAACAGGCCGCGGTGGCGCTCCTCCAGCCGGTCCTGCTTGAAATGCGTGAACAACCGGTGCTGGTAGCGGTAGTGGCCGGGCAGATTGGCCTTGAACGCGCCCATGAAATGCGGTTCGGCCTCCCACGAAACGGTCACCGGGTCACCGATGATGTGCCGCCGGACGTCGACGCCCGGGTAGATCTCCTTCAGCGACTGCAGCATCACCTCGACCCGCTCGGACACCGAAAGCGGCAGCCACTTCAGCGAATCGTCGGCCCAGGTGTAGGACAGGCAGATCACCGCGGGCGCGTCCGGGTCGTCGCCGAGCAGGTAGGTGCCGCGCGGCATGCGGTCGGTCAGCGTCATGCTCATCGTGTCGCGCCCGGTCTCCGGGTCCTTGTCCAGCCAGAACGGCCGGTCCACCGGGACGAAGACCTTCGACGACTCCATGTAGTGCGTGCGCTCGATCGCCGTCCAGTGGTCGATCGGGAACAGCGCCTCGTCGCATTCGATCTTCGACAGGAGCATCCAGCTCTGCGCGGTGAACACCGCCGCCGGATAGGTGCGGATGCGGCCTTCGGTGTCGGTCACGGTGATGTTGTTCGGCGCGGTGCGGTGCAGCCGGGCGACGCCGGGGTTCGGGCTTCCGCCGTGCAGCGAGCTCAAACTCGTTCCGGCGGGCCAGAACGCGATGTCCTCGGGCGCATGTTCCCACAGCAGCAACGGAAGCTGCCTGCTGCCGCCGACGATGCTGCGGTGCTCGTCGTCGGCACCGGTGTAGACCACCCGCAGGATCTCCAGGATGGAGTTCGGGAAGTCGGTGTCCCAGCCGCCCGTGCCGAAGCCGACCTGCCCGAAGATCTCGCGGTCGCGGAAGGAGGCGAACGCGGGCGAATCGCAGAGGAAACCGTAGAAGGTCTGGTTGTCCAGCTTTACGACCAGTTCGTTCCACAGCCGCTTGATCGTCTTCGCGTCGCGGTCGCGGATCGCCTTCTGCATCTCGGTGAACGCGGCCTGCTCGGACAGCGTGCTGTCCCAGGCGGCGGCGACCTTGCCGAAGACGGCGGGAAGTTCGTCCGCCGTGCGCGCGTAGTGGCTCTCGCCCTTGAGATCGACGACAGTGCTCGGCGTGCCCGGCGCCAGCGGGTTCGGGAACGGCGTGGTCTCCAGGCCGACTTTGTCGATGTAGTGGAAGAGCGCGGTCGACGCCGGCGGGAAGCGCATCGCGCCCATCTCCGCGACGACGTCGTCCGGGCAGCCGGGGAAGTTCACCGTGCGCAGGCGGCCGCCGATCTCGGCGATCTCGTACACGACCGGGCGCAGCCCGAGCTTCATCAGCTCGTACGCGGTGACGATGCCCGAGAGGCCGCCGCCGATCACCGCCACCTCGGTGCCGTGCCGCTCGGCCGGAAGAGTGCCGAGCCCGGCGGGGTGGGTGAGGAAATCGTCGTAGGCGAACGGGAAATCGGGGCCGAACATGGTGATCGGGCGGCCCGCCGGTTCGTCGTGGTGGATCGCGGTCGGGAGGGCGGAGGTCATGCGGAAAGTCCTCGGTACAGATCGGGCCGTCGGTCGGCCAGGTGGGTGTTCTCCAGCCGCGACGCGACGAGCGCGGCACGGGTGACTTCGGCGCTGATCAGCTCCGGACCGGCGCCCGCGCGGGCGAGCACTTCGCCGGTCGGGGCGACGACGCAGGAGCGGCCGCAGTAGGTCAGTTCCTGTTCGGTGTCACAGCGGTTCGCGTACGCGACGAACAGCTGGCTCTCGTAGGCACGGGCGGGCACCAGCGTGTCCGCGACCAGTTCGTACGGGCTCATCAGCGCGGTCGGCACCACGAGCAGTTCGGTCCCGGCCAGCGCGTGCGCCCGCACCACCTCGGGAAACTCGACGTCGTAGCAGATCAGCAGGCCGATCCTGAGGCCGTCGAGCTCGGCCTGAACGACCGCCTCGGCGCCCGGCTCGAACCAGTCACGGTCGATGTCGCCGAAGAGATGCGTCTTGCGGTAGTTCGCCAGGCGCTGTCCGTCGCGGCCGATCAGCTGGACGCTGTTGTACACCCGGCCGCCGTCGGACTCGGGGTATCCGTACGCCAGCGCGACGCCGGATTCCTTTGCCAGCACGGACATCCGGGCCGCGGTCGGGCCGTCGGCCTGCTCGGCGAGCTCGTGTGACCGGGCGCCGATGTGGTAGCCGGTGGTGACCATCTCGGCGGCGATCACGAGATCGGCGCCCGACGCCATGACGGCGGACGGCAACTCGGCGTACGAGCCCTGATGGACGGCGATCTTCACGTCGCCGACGATATCCGCCGTTTCGATGCGTCGATAAGGGCCAATCATTGCGCAGAGTATTGGCAAACCATCGATTCAATGCAGCATCATGCAATCCTGCGGCGATTTGTTGTCCGCGTCACCCGCCCGGCGGTGGTTCCTCCGCGTGATCGTCCGCCCAGCCGAGCGCCTCGGCGATCGCCTTCTCCGCGATGGCCGACAACGTCGACATGTAGGTACCGCTGACGTGGTTGTCGTCGAGGTAGACGAGCACGTTGCCGATCACCGGCGGGCAAACGTCGGCCGTGCAGAAGTAGTCGCTGAAATCGAGGAACCGTACATTCGGCGGCAGATCCGGCAGCGTCTCGTACGGCGGCTCCGCCGCATAGAGGTCGTCGCGTGGGGTGGAGCAGTCGGGCGACTGCGCGCCGCGGCTCTCGACGCACGCCGACGGCGACTGGCCGAAGCGCGGGTTGTCCCGCAACGCCAGCACCGGGACGCCCGCCTCGTCGACCTTGCGCCACTGCGCGATGTAGCCGTCGGGAACCCGTTCTTCGACACCGGCCTTCACGTCCCTGGTGCCGATCGTCATCACCGCGTCGGGGCGGGTCGTGACGATCTCGTCCACCACGGCGGCGTTCCAGTCGATACAGGACTGGTCGCCCGGTACGGCGTCGGACTCGGTGGAGAACGGGCAGCCGCCGCGGAGGATCGACGTGACCTCCCAGTTCTTCTTCTCGGCGACCGGGAGGAGGGCGCCGAGGAACTGCCCGGCATGAGAGTCGCCGGTGACCACGATCCGGCGCGTGGGATGCCCGGAGGTCTCCGACGTACAGACTTCGAGATCGGCGTTGCGCGGCGAGGTTCCGCACCGGGCCGGGTCGATACCCGCCCAGTCTTCGGACACCGCGACGAACGACGGGACGAGCGCGGCGTCGGCGGCACCCCAGTACGTGAACCCTTCGGTGTGCGCGACCGCGCCGGGGTGGTCGGGGTCGTCGACCGCGATCGAGTAGCTCTCCGTCCGGTTCACGCTCACCCAGTGCCAGGCGCCGGTCGCGGCGAGCACGGCCGCTAGCGTCGCGACCCCGAATCGGTAAGCGCCCCAACGGTTCCCGGTTCCGATCGCGGACGCGCGGACCGGTTTTTCGACCAGGTGATGGGTGACCACGGCGAGGACGAACGCCAGCGCGATGATCACCGCGCCGCCCCGCACACCGACCTCTTCCCGGTCACGGGCGACGAGGTAGAACACCAGGACCGGCCAATGCCAGAGATAGAGCGCGTAACTGAGGTCGCCCAGATACTTCAGCGGGCGGCTGCCGAGGAACCGGTCGGCGCCGCCGGCGAACGCGGTGTCTCCCGCGAGGATCACCAGGGCGGCCGAAAGCGTCGGCCAGAGCGCGAGGTAGCCGGGGAACACCGTCCCGACCTGGAGCACCAGCCCGCAGGAGACGAGCCCGGCGACCCCGGCCCAGCCGAACACGACACGCGCCGGCCGGGGCACCGAAACCCGGTCGATCGCCAGCGCGAGCAGACCGCCCAGCGCGAACTCCCAGGCGCGCGTCAGCGAATCGAAGTACGCCAGCGGCTGATCGACCGCGGTCAGCCACACCGAGTACGCGAGCGAAGCCGCGAACACCGTGCCGAGCACGCCGACGAGCATCGGCAGGACGTTGTTCTTCGTCCGCTTGGCGACCAGCAGCACCAGCCCGGCCAGCAGCGGCCACACCACGTAGAACTGCCCCTGGATCGACAGCGACCAGAAATGCTGCACGACACTCGCCGAGTTGTGCTGCGCGAAGTAATCGGCGGAATCCGCCGCCAGCCGCCAGTTCTCCACATAGAGGGCGGAGGCGACGACCTCCTTGATCGTCTGGAACCAGCGGTTCTGCGGCAACAGCACCGTGCTCACCGCGATGACCAGCAGCAGCACGGTGAGCGCGGCCGGGAACAGCCTCTTGATCATCCGGCCCCACATCGGCCGGTACTCGATCTTCCCGCGCGCCGCCGCGCGATAGAGCTGCCCGGTGACGAGGAACCCGGAGATCAGGAAGAACGCGTCGACGCCGCCGGAAATCCGGCCGAGCCACACGTGGTAGACGACCACCAGCACACACGCCAGCGCCCGCAGTCCCTGGATTTCCGGGCGGAACCGCCGCTCCGTCTCCCGCACACAACCACCACCATGATCACCGGCCGCCGACGGGCCGGGACCCTACGGCAGGAAGCTGTGAGCGAGCTTAGGGTCGGATGATCGGACGGAACTCGCGTGATTCCCGCCGCAACTCACGTGATTGGAGCCGTATCTCGCGAGTGAGCGGCAGACGTCAGGTCGACTTCTGGCCGTCGATGCTCTCCCGCAGGATGTCGGCGTGGCCGGCGTGCTGCGCGGTCTCGGCGATGACGTGCGCCAGCACCCGGCGCACGCTGCGCACCGCGCCCGGCGGGTTCCAGGGCGCCTCCGGCAGCGGATGCGTCGCGGAAAGATCCGGGATCGACGAGACGACCTCCTTCGTCCGTGCGGCCACTTCCTCGTAGCGCGCGAGGATCCCCGCCAGGGTGTCGCCGGGCAGCATCCTGAAGTTGTTCTGGTGGTCGATCGCCCACTGCGGGAACTCACGGGCGGTCCCGGCGCCGATGTCGGCCCAGGTGACGCCTTCCGGCAGGTCGTAGGTCATCGCGGACGGACCCTCGACCACGAAACGCAGCCACATCTCCTCGATCGAGGCGACGTGTTTGAGCAGCCCGCCGAGGCTCAGCTCGCTGACCGTCGGATGCGCGTCGAGCTGCTCGTCCGTGAGCCCCTGGACGGTGGTGGTCAGCGCGGCGCGGATGGTGTCGAGGGCTTCGAGCAGGTCGGCGCGCTCGGCGTCGAGGATGGTGGTGGTCATCGGGCCCTCCGTGTTGTCGTTTTCTGGCACACGACGACTCTCGCAGGGGTAGAGGACAGGTTGTGGCCGCTACTCGCGGCATCATGGAAAACATGCCGAAGACCTCCGCGCGCCTGCTGTCGATGCTCTCGTTGCTGCAGGCACGCCGCGACTGGCCGGGAGCGCTGCTGGCCGAGCGGCTGGACATCAGCCCGCGCACCGTGCGGCGCGACGTCGACAGGCTTCGCGAGCTCGGCTACCCCATCGCGACCATCAAGGGTCCCGACGGCGGATACCGGCTCGACGCCGGGTCCGAGCTGCCACCGCTGCTGTTCGACGACGATCAGGCGGTCGCGCTCGCCGTCGCGCTCCAGATCGCCACCACCAGCGGCGCGGGGATCGAGGAGGCGGCGATGCGGGCTCTGCACACCGTCCGGCAGGTGATGCCCTCCCGGCTGCGGCGCCGGATCGACACGCTGCGGGTGACCGCCGTCGAGTCGCCCGCGAGCCGGTCGGAACCCCGCGTCGGCAAGGACGTCCTGTTCGCGCTCGGCGCGGCCGTGCACGCCCGCGAGGTCCTGCGGTTCGACTACGCGGACGCGCCGCGCCGGGCGGAACCGCATCACCTCGTCACCTGGCACGGCCGCTGGTACCTCGTCGCCTGGGATCTGGATCGCGCGGACTGGCGCACCTTCCGGGCCGACCGGATCTCCCCGCGCACGCCGACCGGGCCGCGGTTCACGCCGCGTGAACTGCCGGCCCCCGACGTCGCCACGTTCGTCGCGAGCCGGTTCCGTGGCGCGTCCGAGTCCGGCGAATGGCCGTGTCGCGGGGAAGTCATCCTGGACCTTCCTGCGGCCACGGTGTCCCACTACGTCCGCGACGGTGTCGTGGAAGAACTCGGGCCGGATCGGTGCCGTCTGACGCTGGGCTCGTGGTCGTGGGCCGGGCTCGCGGCGAGTATCGGCCGGTTCGACGCCGGCATCGAAGTCGTCGGGCCGCCCGAACTGCGGGATGCTTTCGCGGTCCTGGCCCGCCGTTACGCGAAGGCCGCCCGCTGAACACGGATACGACGCCGGGAACCGCCCAGGGTCTGGGGACGGTGCCCGACGTCGCCGACCGCCCGAGGTCCGGGGGCGGTGCCCTCCGTCACCGGGTCCGCCCGGGATCCCGGTACCGAAGCTTCGATGCCGTCATGCCTTGTGGTGCACCTCTTGCAGCCCGAACACCGGCGTCGGGATGCCCTCGTAGCGCGCTTTCAGTTGCAGCGCGAGGTAAAGGGAGTAGTGCCGCGACTGGTGCAGGTTCCCGCCGTGGAACCAGAGGCCTTCCTTTCGCGTGGGTTTCCACATGTTGCGCTGCTCGCCCTCCCACGGTCCGGGGTCCTTCGTCGTCCCGGAGCCCAGGCCCCAGCATTTGCCGACGAGGTCCGCGGTCTCCTGTCCGACCAGGTCGGCGACCCAGCCGTTCATCGAGCCGTAGCCGGTGGCGTAGACGACGAGGTCCGCCTTCAGTTCCGTGCCGTCGGACAGCACCACCGCGTCACGGGTCAGATGGTCGACCTGGCCGTGGGCCAGCTTGATCTTCCCGTCGGCGACCAGTTCCGACGCGCCGACGTCGATGTAGTAGCCGGAGCCGCGGCGCAGGTACTTCAGGAACAGGCCGGATCCGTCGTCGCCCCAGTCGTGCTGGAACCCGGCCGCTTCCAGCCGCGCGTAGAAGTCCTTGTCCCGCTCCCGGATCGCGTCGTACACCGGGATCTGGAACTGCGGCATGATCCGGTACGGGATCGACGCGAAGATCATGTCCGCCTTGTCGGTGGTGATCCCCGAACGCACCGCGCGTTCCGAGTACAGATCGCCGAGTCCCAGGTCCATCAGCGAATCCGACTTCACCACATGCGTCGACGACCGCTGCACCATGGTGACGTCGGCGCCGTGTTCCCACAGCGCCGCGCAGATGTCGTGCGCGGAGTTGTTGGAGCCGACCACGACCGCCTTCTTGCCGGCGTAGGAGTCCGGGCCAGGGTGCTGGGACGAATGGTGCTGATCGCCCTCGAAGACGTCCATTCCGGGGAACGAAGGGAGATTCGGCTTGCCGGACATCCCGGTCGCGAACACGACGTGCCGCGGCATGAGCACCAGCTCCTCGCCCTCGCGGACGACGGTCACCAGCCACTGCTGCTTTTCCTCGTCCCAGGACGCCGAGGTGACCTCGGTGCTGGTCCAGTACGGCACTTCCATGAGCCGCGTGTACATCTCGAGCCAGTCGGCGATCTTGTCCTTGGGCGCGAACACCGGCCAGTTGTCCGGGAACGGCAGATAGGGCAGGTGGTCGTACCAGACCGGGTCGTGCAGGCAGAGGTTCTTGTACCGCTTGCGCCACGAGTCGCCCGGCCGCTGGTTGCGTTCCAGGACGAGCGTGGGCACGTCGAGCTGCCGCAGCCGGGCGCCGAGCGCGATCCCGCCCTGGCCGCCGCCGATGACGACGACGTACGGCTGCTGCTCGTAGCCGAGCCGGGTCTGTTCCTCCTCGCGCTTCTCGGCCCACGATTTCCGGCCGCGGACGACGCCGTGCTCGACGCCCTTCGGCCGCTGATCGTTGCGGCGTTCCTCGAAACCTTTGAGCTCGCGCAAACTGGTCAGCAGCGTCCAGGCGCCTTCGTCCTTCAGCCTCAAGTGCCCTTTCGCGCGTCCCGTCGCGGTTTCGAATTCGAGCCACGCTTCGGTCACGCCATCGGCTTCGGTCGGCGTCTCGGTCGTGCGGAACCCGGACGGGTCGATCCGGTCGAGGCAGGCGCCGAGCATGCCGGCCACCTCGTCACGGCCTTCGACCGTCTTGAGCGTCCAGGTGAAGGCGACCAGGTCACGCCAGTAACTGTCGACCGCGAAAAGCGCCGCGGCGGCTTCGACATCGCGGGCGGCGAGGGCCGATTCGAATCGGCTCAGCCAAGCGTCCACCCGAGCCTGCGGCGAGCCTGTCGCCTCGATCCGGTCCACCGTCTGTGTCATGGCCACTCCTGAACTTCGGCGTTCGGCTGTTACCCCGATCACACGCCGCGAGCGGATGCGGCGGCAAGGGTTGCAGCGAGTTGCAGCGCGGCTCCATGGCGCACGTCGTCCGCCGGACCTATGCTGGTCAGTCGACGCGATGGTGCGGAGGTGGCGTGTGAGCGTGCACAGCTCGGTCCCGCCAGGTGCCGACCTGCCGATGCACGCCCGCGACCTGATCCGCATGCACGAAGCCGTGATCGGTGGCGGCCGTCCGCGGGTCCGGCCGCGGCCGCTCGTTTCGCGCTCGTGGTCGCGGATGCTGAGCCTGGGGCTCGCCGCCGACGGGGTGAACACCCGGGATTCGGTGCCGCTCGACGAGGTCGCCCGCCGTCGTCGTGCCTCGCCGCTGCGGTTGGTGGTGGAAGACCTCGGTCAGGTGGTCGGCGCGACGGCCGACACCGCGAACATGCTGCTCGTGGTGACCGACGCCGAGGGCATCATCCTCTGGCGGGTGGGTTCGCCCGCCGTGCGACGGCGGGCCGACACGCTGGGCTTCACCGAAGGCGCCGTCTGGACCGAGACCAGGGTCGGCACCAACGCGATCGGCACCGCGCTCGCCGAGGCCGCGCCGGTGGAACTGCTGGCCGGGGAACATTTCGAGCAGGGCCAGCATCCCTGGTACTGCACCGCGTCGCCGGTGCACGATCCGCGCACCGGCGAGCTGCTCGGCGTGATCGATGTCAGCGGTCCAGCGCTGACCTTGCATCCGGCGATCGGGGCGCTGGTGGAGACCGGGCGGCGGCTGGTCGAATCCGAACTCTGGCGGCACCATCAGCAGGGCCTCGACCGGTTGCGCCGGACCGCCGAACCGGTGGTGACCGGCGTGGGCGGCCCGGTACTGCTGGTGGACGACGACGGCTGGGTGGCCCACTCCGCCGGGGTCGCCTCCGGCGCGCGGATCGCCGCGCCCGCGGAGGGACAGATCCTCGCCGTACCCGGTCTCGGCGCCTGTCTGCCCGAACGGCTCGCCGAAGGCTGGCTCGTCCGTCCCGCCGACACCGCGCGCCGCGTCCGCCTGGAACTCGAACTCGGCCACGCGCCGATGCTGCGGATGGCGTCGGGCGACGTCGGCTGGGTCCGCACGGTGACACCCCGGCACGCGGAGATCCTGGTGCACCTCAACACGGCGGGTGCGTCCGGGCTTTCGGCCGAGGCGCTCAGCAGGGCGCTCTACGGCGACGCCGAACACCTCGTCACCGTCCGCGCCGAGGTCTCCCGGCTGCGACGGCTGCTGGGGGCCATTGTGGACACCCGGCCGTACCGGCTGGCCGACGGCGTCCTCCTGACAGTCCATAAAGGACTCGAAGTCGGCGGCTGAACAAGCCCCGGTTGCCAGGAGATCAAGCCGGGTACTCCGCGTCCATGGAGATACTCCTCGCCGGGGCGGGCGTTCTGGCGCTGTGCGCCGCGGTGCTGCCGAACCTGCTGCACGAACGCCCGCTGTCGATGCCGCTCGTCCTGCTGGTGGGCGGGCTGCTCTTCGGGCTGCTCCCCTTCGGATACCCCTATGGCCAAGGCGTGCTGGACCCGCGGTCGCATGTGGGCGCCGTCGAGGTGATCACCGAACTCGGTGTACTGGTGTCGCTGGTCGGCGCCGGCCTGAAATCCGACCGGTCGATCGGCTGGCGGTCCTGGAATTCGACGTGGCGGCTGCTGGCGATCACGTTACCGTTGTCGGTCTGCGCGGTCGCCCTGCTCGGCTGGTGGGCGCTCGCCCTGTCCCCCGCCGCCGCGCTGCTGCTGGGGGCCGTGCTGTCGCCGACCGATCCGGTACTGGCGAGCGACGTCCAGGTGCCCGCGCCGCACACCGGCGACGGACGGGGCTCGGACAACGAGATCAGGTTCACGCTGACTTCGGAAGCCGGGCTCAACGACGGACTGGCGATGCCGTTCGTGCTGGTGGCCCTCGTACTGGCCGGAACGGCGAGCACGTCGCCCGTGCCGTGGCTACTGACCGAAGTCCTCGTCCCGCTCGCGATCGCCGTACTGGTCGGCCTGGTCTGCGGCAGGTTGCTGTCCTGGCTGATGTTCCGGGTGCGACACGAAAGGCTGCGCCTCGGCGAGTACTCCGACGGACTGGTGGTGCTGGCCATCGCGTTCCTCCCCTTCGCGCTGTGCGAGTGGCTGGGCGGCATCGGCTTCGTCGCGGTGTTCACCGCCGCCGCGACCATCCGCGCCAGCGAACGCTCGCACGAGTACCACGGGGTCCTGCACGAATTCGGCGATCAGCTGGAACGGCTCTTCGTCGCGCTGGCCCTGCTCGGTCTCGGCGTCGCACTGGGCGACGGGCTGCTCGCGGGTCTGACGGTCGTCGAGATCCTGGTGGCCGTCGCGGCGGTGGTGATCGTGCGCCCGCTGTTCGGCGGACTGGCGCTGCTCGGCGGCGCCACCACTCGTCCGGCGGCGACGGCGATCGCGTTCTTCGGTATCCGCGGGATCGGCAGTCTCTACTACCTGTCCTACGCGCTGGGGCACGGCGAATTCCCGATGGCCGACTCGCTTTGGCGCGTCACGGCGCTCACGATCGCGGTGTCCGTGCTCGTGCACGGACTGCTGTCCGGCCCGGTGATGCGCAAACTGGAGAGCCAGGGGATGCAGAGCTTCGAGAGCGGGTAAGTGCGCCCCTGGTCGTGTCGTCTATCCGCTGGTCGAGTTGGCGACGGAGGGGATCGTCGCAACTGCCTGACACCACCTCGACTGTCCACAGGGGACGAAGAGGGTTATTGAGGGGTAAGGCAAACGTGGCGTGGTCGGTGCGGGTGGTCGTGAGTGGCGCCGAAGGCCTCCTTGCTCACGGTCTCACCACGACACCGGGTGCCGACGGCGCCCTGCCGCACCTTGAATGTCCACACAGGACTGTTCCTGGCGCCCGAATGCCCGTTTGATGCTCACATGACCGGTTTTCATGGGGGTCGTGAGTGGTAAGTGTCGTTAGAACCCCACTCGCCACTCACGACCTCCGCGCGAAGATACGCAAACCTCCCAAATCGGCCACTTTAGGCTGAAGGCATGTCCTTTATGGACACTCGGGACCGCGCTGCCCTCTTCGGCAAGCTCGCTCCTGCCACCCAGACCATCACGCCACCTTTGCCTTACCCCTCAAGACCTACCGTCAGCGGCGCCAGTCCCGGCCCTCGAGCCGGGCCTTCACCCGCTGCAACGTGGTGGCGATATTGGCCTGATTCGTCCCGGCGCGATCCGGCTCACCGGTGATGAGAATGGCGATCGGCACGAACCACGGCGGCACCCGCAGCCAGTTCGTCACCGTGAGACGGCTGCCGTCGCCCTCGGGGACGATGTCGTACTCCCACCGCGAAATCGGCACGAAGAACGGTGTGCGCACCCGGTAGGCGAACCTCCGCCCGGGTTCGGCTTCGACGATCTCGGCGTGGGTCACCCAGCGCCGCCGTCCGTTGCGGTTGCTGCCGGCGAACCAGTTCCCGACGCGCGCTTCGGTCGCGCCGCGGATCCAGCGTGCCTTGCGCAGCTCCTCTGTGCACTCCGACATCGAGACCGGATCGCTGACGAGCCGGTACACCTGCTCGGGGGTGGTGCCGATCGTGACCTCCCCGGTCGCGATCGGTTCGCTGTAGGTCAGGCTGTCCCTCGGCTTCGTCGCCATCGCGCCTCCCAGTCGACTTCGCCAGCCCACCAGCAGCGGCCGCCCCGGTCAAGCCTGGAGCGGCGAGCACAGCACGGACGCGGAATCATCGTGCGGCGATGAGTGCCTGGGGAGCGGCTTGCTTCATCCGCGTACGAAGCCAGGTCAGTTGCCGCGCGGTCTCCTGTTCGTGTTCCTCGACCAGGTCGAGCAGTTTCCGGTCACGCAGCCCCTGGGCCGCCTGGCCCACCACGGTCCAGGTGACGTCGGTGAACGACGAGAGGGCGTAGAGGTCCTGCAGGTCCCTCAACAGGCCGACACCGCCGCTGCGGGTGCCTTCCAGACCCGCGGCGTGGAGCCGCTCCGGCTCCTCTTCACGGTCTTCGCCGTACCGCTCGACGATCGGGGCGAGCGCCTCGGTCTGCCGATCGATCCGCCCGGCGAGCAGCAGGCACGTGTGCTCGACGTCGGGCTCCTCGCCGTGGCCGCGACCGACGTCCCGGAAGGCGTCGGCGAGCGTGTTCAGCGAGGTGTGCAGAAGCCCGAGGTACGTGGCGAGATGCATGGGTCAGCCCTCCACCTTGCGGACGCGGACGGCACCGATCTTGAACAGCGGCTGCTTGGACACCGGATCCCATTCGGTCATGGTCAGTTCGTTGGCGGCGCGGGGACGGCCTTCGCCGCCGGTGTCCCAATAGCCGTAGTGGAACGGCAGGAACACGACGCCCGGCCGGACCCGGCCGATCCGGGCGGGCACCTCGACATGGCCCCTGGCGGATTCGACCCGGACGAGATCCCCGTCCGTGACCCCGAGTTCGACTGCGTCGGAAGCGGCGATTTCCGCCCAAGGTTCCGGCGCGGCCCGCCGGAGTTTCGGGGCACGGCCGGTCTTGGTCCGCGTGTGGAAGTGGTACACCGTGCGCCCGGTCGTGCAGACGAACGGATACCGCTCGCCGGGTTCCTCCGGCGGGGGCGTGTATTCCGCGGCTTTGAGGAACGCGCGCCCGTCCGGGTGCAGGGCCTTGTGCTCCTGGGCCGAGACCGTCCCGCCGGTGAGCAGGTCGTGGCCGTAGTCCTCGCAAGCGTCCGAACTCGTGGTGAACACGCCGTCCGCGTAGAGCCGTTCGGTGCCGTCCGGACGCTCCTCGTCGCAAGGCCATTGGATCCCGCTGCCGCCGCGGAGCTTGTCGTACGACAGCCCGCTGTAGTCGCACAGCCTGCCCCGGCTGCATTCCTGCCAGGCACGGAAAGCCTCCTCGGGCGTCCGCCAGCCGATCAGCGGAGCGCCGTCACGGTCACGGAAGTCCATCCGCCGCGCGTAGTCGAGGAAGATGTCCAGATCGGCGCGGGCCTCACCGGGCGGCTCGACGGCCTTCTCCGACAGATGCACCGTGCGGTTGGCGTTGGTGAAGGTCCCCTGCTTCTCGCCCCAGAGCGCGGCGGGGAGGACGACGTCGGCGAACTCGGCCGTCTCGGTCCGGAAACCGTCCTGCACCACGACGAACAGGTCCTCCTTGCCGAGGATCTCGCGGATGCGCGGCAGTTCGGGCATGGAGACGGCCGGATTGGTGGCCGAGATCCAGAGGAACCGGATCGAGCCCTGTTCGGCGTACCGCCAGATCTGCATGGCGTGCGTCGGCGGCGACCAGTGCGGGACGGTCAGTTCCTCGACGTTCCACAGTTCGGCCAGCTGCCGGACGTGTTCGGGGTTCTCCCAGTTGCGGAACCCGGGAAGGTCGCCGTCGGCGCCGCATTCCCGCGTGTTCTGCGCGGTGGGCTGACCGTTCATCTGCAGCACCCCGCCGCCCGGCTTGCCGAGCATGCCCCGCAGCAGATGGAGGTTGTTGACCTGGCAGGCCGCGGCGGTGGCCTGATGCGACTGGTAGAAGCCCTGCAGCACGGTCGACAGCACCCGCTCGGACGTACCGAAGATCTCCGCGGCCCGCACCAGCGCGTCCGGCTCGATCCCGCAGATCTCGCCGACGTGGCCGGGGGTGTACGGCTCGACGGTCTTTTCGAGTTCGGAGAAGCCGAGGGTGTGCGCGGAAACGTAGTCCTCGTCGATCCACTTGTTCACGATCAGCTCGCGGACCAGACCGTTCATCAGGGCCTGATTGGTACCCGGCAGTGGAGCCAGGTGCAGGCCACCGGACTCCTCCGCCGCCTCGGCGACCTTCGTCCGCCGCGGATCGACGGCGACGACCACGGGTGGTTCGGGTCCGGCGAGCCGGTCGAGGACCCGGCTCCACAGCACGGTCTGCGTCTCGGCCATGTTGTGGCCGAACAGGAAAAGCGCATGGCAGTGGTCGATGTCGGCGTACGTCCCGGGCTGGCCGTCGGAACCGAAGCTCTCCTTCATCGCGGCGGCGGAGGTCGCGGTGCACAGCCGGGTGTTGCCGTCCATATGCGGCGTGCCGAGGCCGGCTTTGCCGATGACGCCGAGCGTGTAGTACTCCTCCAGGAACAACTGCCCGCTGGTGTAGAAACCGTGTGACAGCGGGCCCGCCTCGTCCAGCAGTTCCTTGGAGCGTCGCACGATCAGGTCCATCGCGGCGTCCCAGCCGGATTCCACCAGTTCGCCGTCGCGACGGATCAGCGGCCGGGTCAACCGCTCCTTCCCGTTCCACTGCCACGAACCGTAGAGACCTTTGGGCCCCATCCGGCCGTGGTTGACCAGGTCGGTCTCGCGGCCGCGGACACCGACCATCCGGCCGTCCTTCACCGCGATGTCGCACGCGCATCCGTTGCTGCACAGCACGCAGGCCGACTGGACCCAGCGGTCCACATCGGATTCCGCGACACCCGCCTCGAGATGGGAGTCGGCTCTGCGTGGCCACCCGGCCCCACGCGTGTACGGGGTCCGCTCTCCCCAGACTTCCGCGATCCGCTCAGGCACCGGCTTCGTGTTCATGCGGAAGCCGTACCACCGCGCTCACCAGCCCAAACACCGGACAAAGCGGGCGAGGAGGTCAGGTGGCCGGTTCCGCCGGGAAGGTGACTTGGAAGCCCAGCCCCCGCAGCAGCTGCGTGAGCATCGCCTTGGTGTTGGCCTTGGCGCGCTCGAGCAGACCCGAGTGCTGCGCGGCCTCGCCGATGCGTTTCTCCGCGGCGAGGTAGAACGGCCGCTGGTCCTGCACGGACACCAACGCGCCGAGCCGGTCGATCAGGCCGCGCTCCTGACCGAAGACGTAGCTGCGTTCGTTGTCCAGATTGGGTTTCGCCAGCTTCGGTTCGGGCAGCCGGACCTCGACCGATCGCCGGTCTTCGGACACGGTCAGCGAATTCTCCACCAGCGGCCCGAAGTCGACGTACGCGTCGACGGAGCCAGCCGCGACGAACAGGGTGCGCTCCCCGGCGATGCTCGCGGGCACCCATTTGACGTCCTTCTCGATGTCGACGACGACCTGGTAGTCGCCGACCGCCGCGTGATATTGGCTCAGATCCCGCACCGCCTGGAGCACCGCGGGTTGCGAACGGTCCACAGTGGACGTTCCGAACGGGTCGAGCTTCGGCAGCAGCCCGGTGATCTGCAGCGCCGCGGCGACGACCAAGAGCCCGACCAGCACGAACGCCCCGAGACGCACCCAGCGTTTCTTCACGCCCACCACCGCCTCTCCAGCGCGTGGAGTACCCGCCGGACGCGGCCCCGAAGCGTCGAGCGCGGTTTACCGTGCGATCGGCCGAACCGCCTTTCGCACTTGGAGTAGTTTGGCCGCATGCAGAACGTCTTGCCCGCGCCGGAGAAGACCGGGCTGAACATCTCGGCGTTGCACTGGGCGGGTTTCCTCGGAATCGCCGTGCTGGTGCTCGTCACGTCCGGGATCGGCCTGCCCTCGGTGCTGGTGGTGGCGCTGGGCGTCACCGGGATGGCCACCCTCGTGCTGTCCTGGCTCGGCATCGGACGGCTCGCCGCCGGGCTGCCCGAGCGGCGGCTGTACTGGATCGCGGTCTCGTGGTGCGCGCCGCTGCTCGTCGCGCGCCCCCTGTTCAGCGGCGACATCAACAGCTATCTGGCGCAAGGCCTGATCGCGGCGAAGGGGTTCGACACCTATCTCGTGGGGCCCGCCGAGGCGCTCGGCGCCGATTCCCCGGTGACGATGGCGGTCAGCCACTACTGGCGGGACACGCCCGCGCCGTACGGTCCGGCGTTCGTCGCGCTGGCCCGCACGATCGCCTACGTCGCGGGCGACGCCTTCGTCCCGACGGTGCTGCTGCACCGGCTGCTGGGCCTGATCGGGATCGTGCTCATGGCGTGGGCGCTCCCCCGGCTCGCCCGCCGCGTCGGGGTCTCACCGTCGATCGCGTTGTGGCTCGCCGTGCTCAACCCGCTCGTGCTGTGGCACGTCGTGGCGGGCGTGCACAACGACGGGCTCATGGTCGGGCTGATGGTCGCCGGGCTGGAGCTCGTCCTCATGGGCGCGGCGAAGACGGGCGCGGCCCGGCCGGCGCTGATCGCGGCAGGCGTGATCGCGGTGAGCGCGGCCGCGAACATCAAGATCGTGGCCGTCGCGGGCCTGCTGTTCGTCGGCGTCGACCTGTTCCGCCGGGCGACGCCTGCCGGCCGGGTGGCGGTCGCCCTCGGGCTGCCCGCCGGATTCGCCGCCGTCACCGCGGCGATCTCGCTCGGCAGCGGGCTCGGTTTCGGCTGGGTCCGCGTCCTGTCCGGGGTTTCCGGCCAGGTCCACAGCTGGATGGCGCCCACCAACGAGCTCGGCTTCCTCGTCGGCGGGGTCGGCAAGATCTTCGGGGCCGACCTGACCGACGGCGCGATCAAGGTGTTCTCGCTCATCGGCGCGATCCTCGGTCTCGCCGTCGGCGCCAGGCTGTTGTGGCTCACGTACCGGGAGAAGCTGCACCCGCTCTATGGCGCGGGGCTCACCTTCGCCGCGATGCTGGTCCTCGGCCCGGTCGTGCAGCCCTGGTATCTCCTGTGGACGGTCGCGCTGCTCTCCGTGAGCCTCACGACCGGCCGCGGACGGTGGATCCTCGCGATCGTCAGCGCCGTGTTCGGCGTCCTGCTCCCGCCCGCGAACGGCGGCGCCGTGTCCTTGGCGCTGGGCTACTTGATCGCCGTCGTGCTCATCGGCGGCACCTTGTTCGTGCTCAAGCGAAAAGGCCTCTTGCCGGAGATCAGGTTCCGCAAGAGGCGGACGTAGCGGCTCCAGCGCGCGGGCGTCTCGACCGTGCCGGTGAGTTCACGCTCGGCACGGTCGAGGCAGTCCTCCAGCAGCGCGTCGTGCATCGGCCGCCACAACAGCGGATAGGTGAACCAAGCCGGATACCGGAGCCGCAGCACCATGAGGTGCCCGAGCTCGGTCTCCCCGCTTTCCGTCGCCCGCAGGGTGAATTCGTGGAATCCGTCGAAGCCGCGCGGCGCGGTGAAGCGGAACCGCACCGACCTCCCGGGTTCGTAGGACTCGACGTGGTACCGCACCGGTCCGTGCCCGCCGTCGGCTCCCACCCCGAGCGGCCGGTCGAACCGCAAGGGCGGCCACGCGTCGACGGGCCAGAGCCGGTCTCCGTCCGCGGACAGGGTGTCGATCAGCGCGCCGACCCGCTCCTGCGCCACACCGATGATCCGGGAATGCCTGTTCCACACGCGCATCGTGCCTCCTCATTCTAGAGACCTTCCCCTAAAACGATAGTAGAGGATAGTCTCTGAAAATGGGACGGCCACCGCGGCACACCGCCGACGACTTCCTCGACGCCGCCGTGCGGATCTTCGCCGCCGAAGGGGCCGCCGGGGTGACCATGTCGGCCGTCGCCCGCGCGGTCGGCGCGCCGAGCGGGTCGATCTACCACCGTTTCCCCGGGCGTCCGGCTCTGCTCGCCGCCGTCTGGCTCCGCACCCTGACCGGCTTCCAGCAGGGCTACCTCGAAGCACTCGAACAGGAACCGGCCATCGAAGCCGCCGTCGAGGCCGCCGCGCAGGTCGTCCGCTGGTGCCGCGCCCATCCGGCCGAGGCGAAACTGCTGTACGGAGGCGACAGGGCACTCGGCGGCGAAGACTGGAGCGCCGAGGATCGTGCCCGTGCCGAGGCCGCCAACCACCGGCTCGACACGGCGATCACCAAGGTGCTGCGGAAGCTGCGCCCGCTGACCGGCCGGAGCACCGACGAGCTGATGCTGGCCCTCGTGGACCTCCCCTACGCCGCGGTGAGGAGACATCTCGACCGCGGCGAGGCGCCACCCCCGCGCACCGTCGACCTGGTGGCCAAAACGACCCGCACGCTGCTGGCGGGCTGAACTCAGGCCCGCGTGGTGACCCTCGTCAAACCGGCGGGCGCTCCCCGCGGGCGATGTGCCATCCTGGTCGAGGAACCTCCTGAACGAGGTCCCCGGACGAGTGGGTGCCGTACCCGGCCAGCGACAAGACGGCGCTCTGGGAGCGCGTCATGTCGTGGCTTGTCCTCATCGTTTCGGGTGTGCTGGAAGCCGTTTGGGCCACCGCCCTCGGCAAATCCGAAGGATTGTCCCGGCCGGTGCCGTCGGTGATCTTCGGCGTGACACTGGTGGCCAGCATGGTGGGTCTCGCTTACGCGATGAAGGATCTCCCCGTCGGCACCGCCTACGCGGTCTGGGTCGGCATCGGAGCTTCGCTCACCGTCGCCTACGGCATGTGGTCGGGCGCGGAAACCGTTTCGCTGGCCCGGATTCTGCTGATCGTGGGAATCGTCGCCTGCGTGGTGGGCCTGAAGATCCTGCACTGACCCGGGTCGCGGCGTGGGGGGGGGGGGGGGGGGGGGGGGGGGTGTGAAGCTCCAACCGCCAGCGGACCCCCACGGCGAGGGGGGGGCCCCCCGCCCC
>NZ_JBIWKX010000012.1:0-100721 GCF_044765885.1 Amycolatopsis sp. NPDC102389 | reverse complement strand
GTCGGCGGGGGGGGTGGCTTCTCGTCCAGCTCCCCGGGGGGCGGGGGGGGGGGGGGGGGGGGGGGGGCCCGCCCCCCCCCCCCCCCCCCCCCCCCCCCCCCCACCACCTCAGCGAAAGAGGGACCGCCCCCGACGCACGGACGACGTCGGGGGCGGTCGGGTCCGGGCGCACCCCTGCGTGTGGCCCGGACGGCTAGGCGGTCAGGCGCGCGCCCAAAGCGCTGGGACGTTCGGCGGCTCCCAACCTGCCTGTGCGGTGTGGCCCTGCAGGGCCCGATACGAAACGCCGTCGTAGGTCACCGTCGCGCCCGCGGCGTAGGTGGTACCCGCCGCCCAGGTTCCGCCGGGCGGGTTGTTCGACGTCGTGGTGGTCGGCGTCGTGCTGGAGGGCGGGTTCGAACCCGAGGTCACCAGGCGGAGGCTGTAGACGCTCAGGATCTCCGAGATCGGCTGGAAGTAGAACGTGCCGCCGGAGCTGCAGTTGCCGGAGCCACCGGAGGTGACGCCCTGCGCCTGGTCGCCCGCGAGCCACGAACCGCCGGAGTCACCCGGCTCGGCACAGGCGTTGGTCCGGGTGAGGCCGGAAACGGTGCCCTGCGGGTAATTCACCGAAGCGTTCTTCTGCTGGATCGTGCCGCAGTGCCAGCCCGTCGTGGAACCGGAGCGGCAGACCGACGCGCCGATCGCGGCCTCCTGCGAACCCGCCACCGGCACGGTGCCCGGGTAGCGGTTCACCAGACCGCGCGGGGTGTTGCCCGCGTCCACCCGGACCCACGCGTAGTCGTTGCCGGGGAAGCTGGAGCCCCCGACGGTGCCGCTCGGGTTCGAAGTCCGCGTGCCGGTGGTGCCGCAGTGCCCAGCGGTCACGAAGCCGCCCTCGACCGAGAAACCGATCGAACACCGGCCCGAACCGAAGGTGTAGGCGTTGCCGCCGATGACGTCGATCAGCGGGACCGGGCTTTCGGTGCTGGCCTCGACCCGCACCGCGTCGGCACGCACGCCGGAAGCGGTCGCCCACGACTTCGCGGCGGCTTCGCCACCGGGGTTCGCCAGGACGACGATCGAGTTCGTGGTGGCGTCGACGTACCAGCCGGGCACCGTCTTCGGCGCGCTGGTTCCCTTGGCGTCCAACGACGACTTCGCCGCGTCGAGCTGCGCGGCGCTCCGGGCGACCGTCTTCGGGGTCGCGCCCGCCGCACGGACGACGCCCTCCAGCGCCGCGTCGGTGACCGCGACGGTGAGCGTGGTGCCGTCCGCGTCGAGCCACGATCCGGCGTAGGACGGGCCGAGCCGGGACTTGAGGTCGCCGTCGGCGCGGGCCGCCTTCTGCTCGCCGGCGAGACGGGTCTTCGCCTGATCCGGGCTGATCTTCAGGTCGCGCGCCAGGGCGGCGACGATCTCCGGCTGGACCTGGTCCGCCGCCGGGGCGGCCTGGCCGGCGCTGGCGCTCGGCGTCAGCGCGACGGCCGTCACCAGGCCCGCGCCGGTCAGGGCCGCCGCGGCGGCCGCTACGATCTTTCGGTTCATTTCAGGCGTTTCCTCACCGCGTTCCGGAAGAAGATCTCGTTCCAGACCGTACGAGGCACCTGCTACGAATGGTACATACCATTTAGGTCATATCCACCCAGTGGACTGGACCTTTCGACCGGCTCCGCGCAGGTCAGCCCACTCCCGCGTCCGTGTAGTCGACGCCATAACCCGGATTCAGCTCCAGGTACTTCGAGTAGGTCGGCCGCCGGTCGATCAGTTCGCCGTACACCGCCCGGGACAGCGCGATCATCTCCGCGGCGAAGGGGCCCATCTCGCCGCGCTCCGACCAGCCGACGAGATTCCGCCAGCTCAGTGGATTCCCCGCGATCGGGACCGCGACGATACCCGGGATCTCGTGGAACAGCGGCTGGCACAACACCACCGCGTGTCCCGATTCGACCATCTCGATACAGGTCAGCACATCGGTCTCGTACAACGAACGCGGCGTGAATCCCGACCGGGCGCACGCGGACGCGAAACAGTCGCCGAAGCAGCCGTCGCCCGGCGTCGCGCACCATCGTTCGTCCGCGAGCTCGCCGAGTTCGATCTCGCTCTGGTGCGCGCGCTCGTCTCGCGCGGACATCAGCACGAACACCGGATGATGCGCGAGCGTCCGCCAGCGAAGACCGGGCTCCAGCGGCGGGGCGGCGTCACCGCAGACGCCGACGAAGGCGAAGTCCAGCGCGCCCTCGGCGGTCATGTCCGCGAGTTTGTTGGCCGACCACGACGTATGCGTGGCGACATGGATGTCGGGATGGGTGGTGCCGAGGCGCTGCAGGAGCGCCCCCAGCATCGGCCCCGTCGCCGAGCCGAGCCGCAGCGTCACCGGCTCACCGGTACCCGCGTGCTGGGCGAGCCGCGCCGCCTCGTCGTGCAGCGACGACACGGCGGGGAGCACCATCTTGGCCCGGTCGAGGACGAGGAGGCCGAGCGCGGTCGGCCGGGTCCCCGTGTGATCGCGCAGGAACAGCTTCCCGCCGAGGGTCCGTTCGATGCGCTTCAGTTGTGCTGTCAGTGCAGGCTGCGCCATTCCGAGCGTGTTCGCCGCCTTGGTGATACTCCCGAGTTCGGCGATCGCGCACATGATGCGCAGGTGGCGCAGTTCCAGCTCCATCCCTCTACGTTAGTAGACATAACTGGACTGGACCAGACAAACGATTGAGCCAAATGGCTTCGTATCGCTTGGTTCGCGGAATGCCATCGATGTCAGCAATCCCGGACATGCCGGGGCCGTCCGGCCGATACTGTCTCCACGCAACCGACGACGAGGGGGTTCAGTGGCGGACGAGCGTGGACGGATCCGGCGATCGCTGGCGCGCGTGATCACCGACGACAACCTGGATCTGTACGTACTGGGCGCCGTCGCACTGGCGTTCACCGTCCTGGGCGCGACCGGGATCTCGGACGTCAAAACGCTTTCCTCCGTGGTGACGGCGTTGCTGGCCCTGCTCGCCTTCTCCCAGATCCGCTCGCGGCGGCTGACCGAACAGGTCCGGGACGCCGGCCGCGGCGGCCCCGCGACGCTCTTCGAACCCGAATTCCCGGCGGATCTCATCGCCCGGCGCGCGGCGGCCTTCGACATCCTGCTCATCGGCCATTCGATGACCAGGACCGTGCAGGGCATGCGCAGCGACATCCGGTCGATCCTCGAAGCGGGCGGACGGATCCGGGTACTCGTCCTGGATCCGGCCGACGAAGCGATCGTCGAAGTCGCCGATCGCCGGATTTCCCCCAGTCACGGGCAGGGGCGGACGCGGCTGCGGATCCTGGCCACGCTGGACGAACTGACTTCGTTGAAAGGCAGGACCGGCGGCAGGCTGGAGATCAGGGTCTCGTCGCGGATCCCGTCCGCGGGCTTCAACTGTCTCGACGTCTCGAGCAAGCGGGGCCTGATCTGCGTGCAGCACTACGAACACCGGCCGGTCGGTGAAGCCGCTCCCGTGTTCACAGTGGAACCGAAGGACGCTCCCTGGTATCGCTACTTCGCCGACGAGGCCGAACGGCTGTGGGAGGACGGCACGCCTTGGCCGCTGTCCGCCGCGGACCAGCTCACGCGGGCACGCCGTCCGGTGTTCAGCGAGGACTTCGGCCCCGGGCTCGCCGAGGCGATCGACGGCGCGAGCGAACTGCTCGTCACCGGGATGGCCCGCAACACCCTGGTGAACAACAACTACGGCAAACTCGAAGAACGGCTGCGCGCCGGGACGAAGATCCGGTTCGCGCTGATCGACCCGGGCTCGCCCGCGATCGACACGGCGGCCGCGCGCTACTACGCCGTGCGCTCGCCGGAAAGCGCGCGAGAGCGCGTCCTTCACACGTTGCGGGTGCTGGCGGAACTGCGCCGCTCGACCGGCGGCGACCTCTCCGTCCGGCTCGTCACGCATCCCATCGCCATCGGCGTCATCGCCACCGGCTCGGCGCTGTTCGCCGAGTACTACACCTACCAGGCCGCGGGTGAGCCGAAGTTCGTCCTGCAGCCCGCGGACGGCGCGGCGTACCGGACGTTCCTCGGCGAGGCGGAGGCGTTGTGGAACAGCGCCGAACCGCACGACCTGACCGTGGACGACGTGGAGCCCGCGGGCGGCTGAGCTTCGGCGGTGGGGGGGGGGGGGGGGGGGGGTGGGGGGGGGGGGTGGGGGGGGGGGGGTGGGGGGGCCACGCCCGGGGGGGGGCGCGGGGCGGGGGGGGGCCCCCACACCCTTGCTGCGCCAATACCCCCCCCCCCCCCCCCCCCCCCCCCGACACCTTCGCCGTGCGCGACGAGGAACGCCGATCACACCACCGCGCCGTTGTCGTCCCGCTGTCGTGCGGGCGACGCCTTGCGGACGGGACGCCCGGCCCCCGGCCACCGCTCGTCGAGCAGGATCGCGACGGGACCGGCAGTGGCCACTGTGGACACTGTGCCCGCGACGAGACCGAGCAGGAGCGCGAGCGCGAAGTCGGCCAGCGATCCGTCCCCGAGGAACAGCAGCGCCCCGAGGACGAACAGCACGCCGATCCCGGTGTTGATCGTCCGTGGCAACGTCTGCAGGACCGCCGTCCCGACGACGCGCGAGAACGGTTCCTTGCGGCGCTGCCCCCGCACTTCCCGCACCCGGTCGAAGACCACCACCGAATCGTTGACCGAGTAGCCGATCACCGTCAGCAGCGCGGCGAGGAAGACACCGTCCATGGATTTGCCCAGCCAGGCGAAGATCCCGAGGATGATCAGGACGTCCTGCGCGAGCGCGGCCACCGTGGCCACGCCGAGCCGCCAGTCGAACCGCACCGCCAGGTAGATCAGCTGCGCCAGCACCGCGAGGCCGAGCGCGATCACCGCCTTGGTGCGCAGTTCGGCGCCGAGGCTCGGGCCGATCTGCTCGTCGCGGATCTCGGTGGCGTCGCCCGCGACGGACGCGACGGCGGCCCGGATCCGTTCGGTGGCGTCCTCGTCGATCGGCTCGGTGCGGACCGAGATGTCCTTCTCGCCGGACGTCTGCACGACGGCGCGCGGGAATCCGGCGTCGGAGACCGCGTCCCGTACCCGCTCGACGTCGGCGGGCGCCGAAGTGCTGTACTCGACGACCCTGCCGCCGGTGAACTCGACGCCGAGGTTCGGCCCGGCCACGAACAGTCCCGCGATCGCGGCGATCACGACCGCGCCCGCCACCATCAGCCAGCGCCGGGGTTTCCCGAGGAACCCGGGATCGCGGCGGTTCACCCAGCGGCGGACCCGGCCCTCGTGGGTGAGCCCGGACAGCCGCGATCTGCGCGCGACCACGCCCCGCATCGTGAGGTGCAGCAGCAACCGCGTGAGCACGAGCGAGATGAACAACGCGACGACGACGCCGATGGACAACGTCACCCCGAAGCCGCGCACCGGGCCGGATGCCAGCCAGAACAGCAGACCGGCGGCGAGCAGCGTGGTCACGTTCGAATCGACGATCGCCGACAACGCGCCGCTGAACCCGCGGCTGACCGACCGCGGCAGCGAGCCGCCCCGTTTGACCGAGTGTTCTTCTCTCGCCCTTTCGAAGACGAGCACGGTGGCGTCGACGGCCATGCCGATGGCCAGCACGAATCCGGCGAGCCCCGGCAAGGTCAGCGTCGCGCCGACGGCGAGCAGCGCCGCATAGGACACGGCCGCGTACGCCACCAGCGCGCCCACGGCGATCAGCCCGGCCAGGCGGTACACCGCGAGCAGGAACAACGCGGTCAGCGCCAGCCCGATCACGGCGGCGCGGGCGCTGGCGTCGATGGCGGCGGCACCGAGGGTGGGGCCGACGGTGCGCTGCTCGATGATCTCGACCGGCGTCGGCAACGCGCCGGCGTTGATCAGCAACGCCAGATCCTTGGCCTCGGCTGGCGAGAACCTCCCGGTGATCTGCGTGCTCCCGCCGACGATCCCGACCCCGCAGGCGACCTGCGGGCTCACCTGCGGCGACGAGATCACCTTGTCGTCGAGCGCGATCGCCACCCGGCGAGCGGGATCACCCGGCGGCGAGCAGGCGGCCTGCCCGGTCAACCGCTCCCAGGCACGGCCGGCATCCCCTTTGAAATCAACCGAAACGAGCCAGCCGCCGCCCTGCGAATCGACCGACGAGAGTGCCTCGTCGACGCCTTCGCCGGTCAGCGCGGCGGGTCCCAGCGTGATCGGCTGCCCGCTCTCGTCGTTGAGGACACGAGAGTCCGCGGCACCAGGGGCGAGCACGGGATGGAAGGACAGC
The DNA here is from genome assembly GCF_044765885.1 of Amycolatopsis sp. NPDC102389. Taxonomy (NCBI): domain Bacteria; kingdom Bacillati; phylum Actinomycetota; class Actinomycetes; order Pseudonocardiales; family Pseudonocardiaceae; genus Amycolatopsis; species Amycolatopsis sp. NPDC102389. Next base: position 94,485 of record NZ_JBIWKX010000012.1, on the reverse strand, counting down.
TGCGCGGTGCGGCCGATCACCTCGACGGCCTCGCGTGGATCCCGCACGCCGGGCAGTTCGACGATGATCCGGTTGTCTCCCGAGCGGGCCAGCATCGGCTCGGCGACACCGAGCGCGTCGACCCGGCGGCGCAGCACCTCGAGCGTCCGGTCGGTGGTCTCCGCGTCGGCGGTGACGGTGGGCGAATCCTTGGTCTCCAGCACGATCTGCGTGCCACCACGCAGATCGAGCCCCAGTCTCGGGGCGGTGGTCAGCAACAGGTACACGGTCGCGGCGAGGACGACCAGCGAGACGACGGCTCGCCCGGTCATGCCTCGCCGCGCGGTTTCGCGCGGCACGAAGTTCTCCTTGGTGATTTCCCGGTTCGGGCACGCGAACACGCGCCCGTGAGCGTCAGACGGCTACCGGGAAAGGAGGTGCGCGGTCCCCCAGCGCGAGGCGGTTCGCCGTGCGCGAGGGAGGAGTGACGTCGTCGTGGAGTTCGCTGAGGCGGAGCAGTGTCGTCGACGCGGGTCCGTGCGGGACGGTCCCGAAGAGAGGCAGATCACCGTGACCGTGCACACCCAGGAGCGCGGGTTCGGCGGCGAGCCTGCCCGCGGCGCGCACCGGCGCGACGGCCTTGGAGACCGAGGAATCGACCGTCGCGTTCGCCCCGCGCGACTCGTCCGCCGAAGCGGAACCGCCCGAATGGAGCGCGAAGAACAGGCCGAGCGCGGTCAGCACGGCGGCGAGCAGCACCGGCACGGCCTGCCCGGCCGTCCTGCGGCTCTCCACCATCATCGACACACTCCCGGGGTTCTCGCCGACACCCTACTGGGATCCGGCCGCCCGCCACAGGCGCGTGATCCCGGCGCGGACGCGGTCCTCCCCCAGTTCCGGCAGCAACGCGGTCAGATGCTCGGCCGCCAGCGGGGCCAGCAGGGCGTGCGCGGCGTGCTCGGGGTCGGGCGTGCCGTCGAGCAGGATCGCGACGTGCCGGTGCCAGAACCGGTAAGCCCCGATGCGGTATCGCGCCCCCGGCGCAGCCGTTTCCGACATTCGCACCAGCGGCAGGTGTTCGAGCACGTAATCGACGTACGCGTCGGCGAAGGCCACGAGCCGTTCGGCCGCCGGAGCGCCAGGGCCCAGCGGCGGTGGCCCGTGCAGGATTTCTTCCTGGAGCAGGCGTTCCCGCGCGTCCAGCAACGCGACGGCCAGCCCCGCCTTGTCCCCGAAACGGCGGAAAAGCGTCCCCTTGCCGACGCCCGCGGCCGCCGCCACCTGATCCATCGACACCGCTTCGACGCCGTGCTCGGCGAACAGCGCCGCCGCCGCGTCCAGGATCGCCGCCCGGTTCCGGGCCGCGTCGGCGCGCTCCTTGGGCGGCGGCGTGCGCAGAAGATCCAACGAGGTTGCAGAAGCGGACTGCGGTCCGTTATGGTCGTGAGGCACATGCGGACTATAGTCCGATTAACTGGAGGTAGCGACATGACCGCACTCATCACCCGTGACGAGCTGAAGGCCGCGATCGACGCGAAGACCGTGACGGTGGTCGACGCACTGGGTGGCGAGTACTACGCCAAGCAGCATCTGCCCGGGGCCGTTCCCCTGGTCCTCGCCGATGTCGACGCGCACGCCGCGACCGTGCTGCCCGATCGCGGCGCCGCCATCGTCACCTACTGCTCGAACCCCGCCTGCCCCAACAGCGGACAGGTCGCCGACCGGCTCACCGCCCTCGGCTACACCGACGTCCGCAAGTACCGGGAAGGCATCGAGGACTGGGCCGGCGCGGGCCTGCCCCTCGAGTCTCAGGTCTGAGCGGGGACGCGCTCCCGCAGGATCGGGACCCCGTCGCCGTCGAGTTCGGCGAGGTAGGCCGTCCGCCCGGTCATGGCCATGATCAACGCCAGGGTCGTGCCCGAGACGAGCGGCCCGGATCCGGCGGCGAAGGGGCCATCGGTGGCTTGCAACCGCAGCCCGCCGATGCGCCCCTTCGCCGTCACCACCATGTCCGAGCCCCGGTAGTACCCGGCCAGAGCGGTGAGCACGGTGATCGGGTGGTCACGGCGTATTCCGAGCGGACGGCGGATGTCCTCGCCGTGCACGATCGTTTCGCCGAGCACCGCCATCTTCGGCAGGGGTGGTTTGGTCGTGCTGGTGACCACGCGGCGGAAGCGCTCCAGCGTCTCGGCGCCGTCGTCCCCCAGCTGCTCGGCCAGCCGCATGGCGACCTGTTTGTCGAAATCCCACCGGCAGCGGATCACCCCGGCCATCCACCTCAGCGGCGTGAGGCTCGCCCCCGAGGTGAGATGCGCGAGCACCTCGCGGACCGTCAGCCCGGCGCACAGCGACGCCGTCTCCCACCGCTCTTCGGTGAGCTCCGCGAGGTCGTTCGCCAGCGCCGCCCGCTCGGCGTGAATCAGCGGCCAGACCTCGGCCTTCGCTCCTGAGTCCGTCATCCGGAGTCCTTCCGATCGTCGTTGTCCGGAGGTGAGACTCCCGGGGCGACGCGGAATCATCGGTATCTTGGAGGAATTTTCCGGCGGCAGCCATCTGTCCACGCTCACGCCGCGCGCCCAATGTGGCATTGGGGACGGTCAGCGTCCCCAATGCCACATTGGGCGCGGCGTCGCGACCCGAACCGCCCGTGGCTCCTAGGACTCCCGGCGCCTCCGTCCGGCGAGGAGCAGCAGCGCGCCGATCGCCAGCATCCCGAGCGCCAGCACGGTCATCGCCTTCACCGGTGAGCCGGTCACGGCCAGGCCGGGCGGACGCGGGGTGTTCGGCGGCTGCGGGTTCGGCTTCTCCGGCGGCTGAGGCGTCGGCGGCGTCGGCGGGACCCGGGTGTCGGTGCCGCAGTCGGGGTTCGCCGACCCCGGCGGGCAGTTGCCGCCAGGCGTGTCCGACGTGACGACGTTGCGGAGGCGGTGGTCACCGGTCGCCGGCTTCCGCACGGTGACCGCGTAGGTGACGGTGGCCTTCTCCCCCGGTTTCAGCTCGCCCTTCCAGGTGAGCTTCGGCGCGGAGTACGTGACCGTTCCCGTGCTCGCCTTCGCGGTGCCGTCGAAGGTCGCGTCGTCCAGCACCTGGGTCAGGTCGTCGGTGAACGTCGCGTCGTCCACCACGGCCTGCCCGGTGTTCTCCACCGTGACGGTGTACGTGACGACCTCGCCCGGTTTCGCCTCCGTCTTGTCGGCCGTCTTCTTGATCTTCAAGCTCGACAGCGGTGTCGTCGTGCCGCACTTCGGATCCTTGCTGCCCGGCGGGCAGTTTCCGCCCGGAGTGTCGGACGTGATCACGTTGGTCAGTTTGCCGTCGCCGTCGGTCTTGGTCACCTTGACGCTGTACGTGACCGTCGCCGTCTGCCCGATCTCCAGGTCGCCGGTCCAGGTCAGCTTCGGTTCCTCGTAGGTCACCGCACCGATCGTCGCCGCACCGTCCTTCTGGAACACGGCGTCGTCGAGGACCTCGGTGAGGTCGTCGGTGAACGTCGCACCGGTCAGCTTCGTCTTGCCCGTGTTCCGCACGGTCACCGTGTACTTCACGACGTCGCCGGGGTTCGCCGTGGCCTTGTCCGCCTTCTTCTCCAGCGAGATCCCGGGCACCGGCGTGACGGTCGAACACGCCGGGTCGTCGGACTGCGGCGGGCAGGTGCCAGGGGTGTTGGTGCTGACGGTGTTCCGCAGTTCGTGGTCGCCCGTCACCGGGCTCTTCACCTTCACCGAATACTTCAGCGTGGTCGTCGCCCCGACCGGGAGATCGCCCACCCACACCAGGTTCGGCGCGGCGAAGGCGAACGTCCCGGCGACCGGGGCCGACGTGGCATCGCCGGAGTAGTCGGCGTCGTCCAGCACCTCGGAGAGGTCGTCCGTGACCCGCGCGGCGTCTTCGCCGACAAGGGGGACCTTGCCGGTGTTGGTGACGGTCACGGTGTAGGTGACGACGTCGCCCGGGTTCGCGGTCTGCTTGTCCGACGTCTTCTTGACCGTCAGTTCGCGGGACGGCACGTCCGCGACGCAGTTCGGATCGGTCGAGTCCGGCGGGCAGTTGTTGCCCGGGGTGTCCGAAGTGACCACATTGGACAGTTTCTTGTCACCAGGGTTCGGGTTCTTGATCTTGACCGTGTAGGTGATGGCCGAGCTCTGCCCGATGCCCAGGTCGCCGGTCCACGTCAGCTTCGGCGCCGCGTACGTGACGCCGCCGATGGTCGCCGCGCCGTCGTTCTGGTAGTCGGCGTCGTCCAGGACCTCGGTCATGTCGTCGGTGAAGGTCGCGCCTGCCTGTTCGGTCTGCCCGGTGTTGGTGACGGTGATCGTGTACTTCACCGTGTCGCCGGGGTCGACCGACTTCTTGTCCGCGGTCTTCTTGATGAGCAGTCCGGACACCGGGGTGGTCGTGCCGCAGTCCGGATCGGCCGAACCCGGCGGGCAGTTCCCGCCCGGCGTCTCCGAGGTGACCACATTGGACAGTTTCTTGTCGCCGTCGCCGGGGTTCTTCACCTTGACGGAATAGGTGACCGTCGCCGTCTCGCCGATGCCGAGGTCGCCGGTCCACGTCAGCACGGGTTCCGCGTAGACCACGGCGCCGATGGTCGCCGCGCCGTCGTTCCGGTAGTCGGCGTCGTCCAGCACCTTCGTGAGGTCATCGGTGAACGTGGCACCGGACAGCTTCGTCTTGCCGGTGTTCCGCACGGTCACGGTGTACTTCACGACGTCACCAGGGTTCGCGGACTGCTTGTCGACCGTCTTTTTGATCTCCAGTCCCGAAACCGGAGTGGTCGTCCCGCAATCCGGATCAGTCGAGCCCGGCGGGCAATTCCCACCCGGCGTCTCCGACGACACCGCGTTCTTCAGCACGTTGTCGCCCGTGTTCGGGTTCTTCACCTTGACCGTGTACGTCACCGTGGAGATCTCGCCGACACCGAGATCGCCGGTCCAGGTCAGTTTCGGCGCCGCATACGTGACACCACCGATCGTCGCCGCACCATCGTTCTGATAGTCGGCGTCGTCCAGAACCTGCGTCAGGTCATCGGTGAACGTCGCGCCGGAGATCGTCGTCTGGCCGGTGTTGGTGACGGTGACCGTGTACTTGACGACGTCACCGGGATTCACCGACTGCTTGTCGACCGATTTCTCGATCTTCAATCCCGACACCGGAGTGGTCGTGCCACACTTCGGATCCGTCGAACCTGGCGGGCAGTTCCCGCCCGGCGTCTCGGAAGTGACCGTGTTGATGAGCTTCTTGTCGCCCGGGACAGGGTTCTTGACCTTCACCGTGTAGGTCACCGTCGAGGTGGCACCAATTTCCAGGTCACCGGCCCAGGTCAGCTTCGGCGCCGCATACGTGACGCCACCGATCGTCGCCGCGCCATCGTTCTGATAGTCGGCGTCGTCCAGCACCTGCGTCAGGTCATCGGTGAAGGTCGCACCGGTCAGCTTGGTCTGCCCGGTATTGGTGACGGTGACCGTGTACTTCACGACGTCACCGGGATTCGCCGACTGCTTGTCCACGGATTTCTCGATCTTCAAACCGGAAACCGGAGTGGTCGTCCCGCACTTCGGGTCGGTCGATCCCGGAGGGCAGTTCCCACCTGGCGTCTCCGACGACACCGCGTTCTTCAGCACGTTGTCGCCCGTGTTGGGATTCTTGACCTTCACCGTGTAGGTCACCGTCGAGGTGGCACCGATTTCCAGATCGCCGGTCCACGTCAGCTTCGGCGCCGCATACGTGACACCACCAATCGACGCCGCACCATCATTCTGATAATCCGCATCGTCCAGCACCTGCGTCAGGTCATCGGTGAACGTCGCACCGGTCAGCTTCGTCTGGCCGGTGTTCCGCACGGTGACCGTGTACTTCACCACGTCACCCGGATTCGCCGACTGCTTGTCCACCGACTTCTCGATCAACAACCCCGACACCGGAGTCGTCGTCCCACACTTCGGATCCGTGGACCCTGGCGGACAGTTCCCGCCCGGCGTCCCCGAAGTGACCACATTGGACAACTTCTTGTCGCCGGGGTTCGGGTTCTTGACTTTGACCGTGTACGTGACCGTCGAGGTGGCGCCGATTTCGAGGTCACCGGTCCAGGTCAGCTTCGGCGCCGCATACGTGACACCACCAATCGACGCCGCACCATCGTTCTGATAATCCGCATCGTCCAGCACCTGCGTCAGGTCGTCCGTGAACGTCGCACCGGAAACCTTGGTCTGCCCCGTATTCCGCACAGTGACCGTGTACTTCACGACATCGCCCGGATTCGCCGACTGCTTGTCCACCGACTTCTCGATCAACAACCCCGAAACTGGCGTGGTGGTACCGCACTTCGGATCCGTCGAACCCGGCGGACAGTTCCCGCCCGGCGTCTCCGACGACACCGCGTTCTTCAGCACATTGTCGCCCGTGTTCGGGTTCTTGACCTTCACCGTGTACGTCACCGTGGAGGTCTCACCGACACCGAGGTCGCCGGTCCAGGTCAGCTTCGGCGCCGCATACGTGACACCACCGATCGACGCCGCACCATCGTTCTGATAGTCGGCGTCGTCCAGAACCTGCGTCAGGTCATCGGTGAACGTCGCACCGGTCAACTTTGTCTGACCGATGTTCGTCACCGTCACCGTGTATTTCACGACATCGCCCGGATTCGCAGACTGCTTGTCGACCGACTTCTCGATCAGCAGCCCAGACACCGGAGTCACGGTGCCGCACTTGGGATCCGTCGAACCCGGCGGACAGTTTCCACCCGGCGTCTCCGACGTCACCACGTTCTTGAGGCGATTGTCGCCCGTGTTCGGGTTCTTCACCTTGACCGAGTAGGTGAACTCCGCGCTCTTCCCCGCCGCGAGCGTGCCCGTCCAGGTCAGCTTCGGTTCCACATAGGACACTGAACCGGACGAGGCGGTGGCGTCGTTCTGGTAGACCGCGTCGTCCAGCACCCCGGTCAGATCGTCCACGACCTTGAGGTCCGCCGCGGTCACCTTGCCGGTGTTGGCGACGACGACCTTGTAGCGCACGGTGTCGCCGGGGTCGGCGGAGTCCTTGTCCACGGTCTTCGTCACCGTGTACGACGGCGGCGGCACCTTGGTCTTCGCGCACGCGGCCGCGGGATCGTCCGGGCAGCGGTTGTCCGGCGGGACGACCGGCGGCGGTCCGGTCGGGACGTTCGCGCGGTTCACCAGTTCCTTGCCGATCGCGGCTTCCTCGACCTTCACGCGCACGGTCAGCGTGGCGGTCTCCCCGACCGCGAGACCGTTCACGGCCCAGTCGATCGGCCCGGTACCGGACGCCGTTCCCTTCGACGGAGTGGATGACACATAGGTCGTTCCCGGCGGCAACGTGTCGCGCACCGTGAGCGCGGGAACGGGGATCACGCCGGTGTTGCGCAGGGTCACCTGGTAGGTCAGGGTGTCGCCGGGGATCGCCTCGGCGAGATCGACCGTCTTCGTCAGCTGGTACCCGGGCGAGGCGACCGTGTTCCGCACCGTGTTCGACGTGCGTTCCTGCGGCCGTCCGGTGTCCTCGCCGCGGAAGGTCAGCTTGCCGGTGTTGTCGAGTTTGGTGCCGTCCGGCACCGAGGCGCCGACCTTGACCTTGAACGCGACCTTCTGCGACTGCCCCGGCTTCAGGTTTCGCAGGGTGCACGTGACCACCTGCCCGGCGGCCGAACAGTCCGGATTGGACCCCGCCACGAACATGACGCCGTCGGGCAGGGTGTCGGTGAGCACGACGTTCGTCGCGGTGTCGAGGTCGGTGACGGATCCGTCGGCGTGCCGGTTGGCGACGTCGAAGGTGTAGGTGACGTCGCCGCCCTTGGTGACGTAACCCGGCGGATTGTCGTCCGTGTTGCCGACCGGGTCGTTGGCCTTGGTGATCTGCAGGTCCGGTTCGAGCGCGTCGGTGACGAGCCAGATCGTCTGCGGGTACAGCGCGTCGCCGACGGTGCCGATCTTCACCTGGAGCGCGGTGGTCCCCGCGGGGACCTTGCCGGTGATGTCGACGCTGCGGGCGTCGTATCCGACGTTGTTCACCGGATTGGGAGTACGTGACGTCACGTTCGTGCCCGAACCGGTGGCCGTGACCCGGTCGATCCGGCTGCTGAAGGCGTTGTTGGTCGCCACGCCACCGGGCGCGGGCATGGCGATCGTCTGCAGGCTGGAGGCGTCCGGTCCGACCTGGAGGTAGTCGCCGGTGATGGGCGCGTCGCCGTCACCCGCCACGATGCCGAGTTCGACATTGGGCTCGCGCGAGGTCGGAGCCTTGATGCCGCTCAGCGCGATGGTGGCCGAACTCGGCGAGCTCCCGCCCGCGACCACCTGCATCCCGTCCCAGACCTGCAGGTACCGCAGCGGCTCGCTGGGCAGTTCGTAGGCCACCACCAGCGACCAGCCACCCCAGCAGCCGAGGTTCGTCCGGCTGATCGACTGGCCTTGGCAGGCCTGGATGTCGGCGACCGTGTACTGCCCGGCACCGGCGTTCGTCACGAGGGAAGTGACGTCGGCCGCGCCACCGTAGGCGTACAACGTCGGGGTCCCGCCCGTGGTGGTCGCGGGGAACCAGTCGTAGGTTTCGGCGGTGATGCGCTGGTAGGAACCGGTACCCGGGCTCTTCACGGAGACCTGGTTCCCCTTGCTCCCGTCGCCGGAGGTCCCGTTGCTGGCGACCGGGTTGAACTGCCAGTACAGCCTGGCGTTGAGCACCTTCGCGCCGGCCGGGACGTTCAGGTTCGCCGCGGACGCGGTGTTGCCGGGCGCGGCCGGGTCGGTCTTGATCCACGACACCGCGCTCGCGTTGCTCGTGGACTCGTTGCAGACGACCCCGACACCGCACTGCACGACGGAGTTGGCGGCCATCGTGATGCCGCCGTGTGCCAGGCCGGAGTACACCGGCTCCGGCCCGATCGGCCGCTCGGTGCCCGCTCCGCGCGGCTGGATCTGGGCGTTCGCGGGCAGCGGCGCGCCCATCAGCAGGGCCACAACGACCACCGTGAGCAGTGCCACTCCCCGGCGCCACCGAATCCGCCCACGACGTTCCGCCATGCCGCCTCCGCCTCACCCCTCGCTTCCGTCGGCCCAGGTCAGGACGGCGGGGACAGCGAGCCCGATTCACGGTCATCCTGGGTCGGCGAGATCGTCGACGGCAAGCGGGATCGGCGGTGTCTCCTGGATAAAACCCATTGAGTGGCCCCGAAACCCCCGGAAGGGTGATGAAACACCGTCCACAACGGACAAAACCAGAGGTGGCGTTTCGTCGCGAAATCCGGCATCGTCGAACGCGTGATCGAAATTCCTTATCGCGGCTCCGGCCCTTATTGCTACACCCATTCCCTCGCGATGATGCTCGGCGCCGACGCGCCGGGAGCCGACCTGCTCGAAACTGTGACCGGAAGCCCCTTCGGCATGCAACTGGTCGGCGGAACGCTCCCGTTCTTCGACGCCTTCGGCTGGGATCCCGATCTCGGTATCGGCGAGGCACTCGACGTCCTCGGCTGGAGCGCGGAAACGACGAGCGAGCCGGATCCGGACGCGGCGTTCGCCCGGCTCGCCGAGCGCCTTTCCGACGGGCCGGTCCTGATCGGGCCGATCGAAATGGGACACCTGCGCCACCAGCCCGGAATGACCGGCCCGATCGGCGCCGACCATTTCCTGGTCGTGCTCGCCGCGGACGACGAGTCCGTCACCGCCCACGACCCGCAGGGATATCCGTACGCGCGGATCCCGCGGCCGGATTTCGCCGCCGCGTGGCTGGCCGAAACCGTCGCGTACGGCAAACCGCACACGATGCGAACGAATTTCGTACGGCACACCGATGTCACGGAAGAAGCCGCGATCGTCGCTTCGCTCCCTCGGGCGATCAGGCGGCTCGGCGGCGAAGGCGACGCCGGTCTTCCGCCCGGCACGGTGGGCAACGGCGACGCCGCCCTCGCGCTCGCCGCCCGGATCGACGACGACTGCGATCCGGACCTGCGCGGACTGCTCGTCCATTTCGTGGTGCGCCTCGGCGGACGAACGACGCCGCGACCTGCCTGCGCCGGGTCGGCCACGAAGACGCGGCCGCCGTCCTCACCACGCAGGCGCGGCTGATCGGCTCCCTGCAGTACGACCTCGTCGTCGAACACGACGCCCGTGCCGCCGCGACCCTCCGGACGCTTGCCCCGACCTACGAAGAGCTGCGACGGGCGCTCACGTCATCCTGACGCGCAGCAGGGCGGCGGCGATCGACTTGCCGCGAAGGGCCGCGTCGGGCGCGTTCTCGCGGACGGCGGTCACGATCGCGCCGTCCACGATCAGGACGAGCTGGGCGGCGAGTCCGTCCGCGTCGGTATGACCCGCGTCGGTGAGCAGGCCGGCGAGATACTCGGTCAGCGCGCTCTTGTGCTCGGCCGCGACGGCGTGCACGGGACTCGCCGGGTCCGCCGTCTCCACCATGGTGTTGATGAAGGCGCAGCCACGGAAGTCCTTGCGGGAGAAGCGTTCGAAGAGAGCGTCGAAGACCGCGAGGATTCGGTCCTCCGGATCGAGGCGGTAGCCGTCGACAGTGCTGGAGAGCCACTGCCGCCAGGTACGGTCCCGTTCCCGCAGCACGGCTTCGACCAGCGCGTCCTTGCTCGGGAAATGCCGATAGAGCGACGCCTTGCCGACGCCGGACTCCTCCAGGATGCGATCGATGCCGACCGCGCGGATGCCTTCGGCGTAGAACAGCTCTTCGGCCGTGCTCAGCAGCCGCTCGCGCGCTCGGGTTCCCACGGCCGAAACAGTACCACTCTGTACCGAATTGGTTGACCGCAGGCGGTACAGGTCTGTACCGTCCAACTCGGAACAGACCTGTACCGTTTGGAGAGACCGTGCCCCGCATCCCCCAGCTGACCGAGCATCCGTTGCTGACCGACGTCCGCGACCAGCTCGGCCGGGTGCCCAACCTCTACGCCGCGATGGCCAACGGCCCGGCGGCGTTGAGCGGCTACCTCGCCTTGCGCGACGCCCTCACGCGCGGCGAACTGACCGCGCGCGAACGCGAGCTGCTCGCGCTGTTCACCGCACAGCGCAACGACTGCGGCTACTGCCTCGCCGCGCACACCTTCCGCGGCGAGAAGATGCGCATCCCCGCCGAGGAACTGGACAAGGCCCGTGAGGCGGAAAGCCCCGACCCGCACACCCGCGCGGTACTCCGGCTGGCCGACGCCGTCATGGCCCACCGCGGCCGGATCCCCGACGAGCGGCTGGCCGAAGCCCGCGCCGGCGGCGTCACCGACGCACAGGTCACCGAGGTGGTCGCGCATATCGCGCTCAACGTGCTGTCCAACTACTTCAATCACGTGGCCGAGCCCGACCTCGACTTCCCCGAAGTGTCCCGGTGAGATACGCGTCGCCGATCCTGCTGACCGCGGCGGGCGCGGGTGGGGCGGCCGCCGCCGGGATGGGCTCAGGAGTCGGGCCGGCGGCGTCGGCACCGCTCGCCGCCAGCCTGGCGCTGGTGCTGGCCAATCCGGCGCTGCCATCCGCCCGGCCGGTCGCGGTGTTCGGTGGCCACGCGCTCGCCGTGGTGACCGGGGTCCTCGCCGCGTTCGTGCTGCCGTCCGGTCCGGTGGCCGTCGCGGTCGCGGCGGCCGCCGGATTCGGCGCCATGCTCCTCTTCCGGGTGGTGCATCCGCCCGCCGTCGCCTCCGGCTGCCTGATGGTCCTGCAGCCGTGGCCCAACGGCGTGTTCCTGATCGGCGCGGCGGCCGTGCTGGCGGTCGCGCTGATCCTTCACACCAGGTTCGCCGCGAGGGCCATCCGGACGTGACACCGGCGGGGCCGTTTTCGCGGCCCCGCCCCTTAGCGAATGGTGGGGGAACCGTCGCCGAGCAGGTCCTCGGTCAGGACGGTGCGCGAAGGCAGCCCCAATTTGCGCAGGGCTCGTCCGATGTGGATCTCGACCGTCCTCGGCGAGAGGAACAGCCGCTCGCCGATCTCCCGGTTCGTCAGGTTCCGGGCGGCCAGCCGGGCGACTTCGAGTTCCCTCGGCGACAAGCCCTCGCCGTAACCTTTGCGGCCGCGCCGGGGCGTCTCGGGATCGCATCGTCGCAACGAACGGCGGCAGCGGAGCGCGTCCACGGCCGCACCGAGGCTCGCGTACGTCGTCTCCGCGGTGGTGAACGAAGCGACGGCACGCTCTCGCACCCCGGCTTCGGAGAAGCATCCGGCCGCGAGTTCGTCGGCGTAGGCGGCGAAATACGGGAGAGGCAACGCGCTGTAGGCCCGCGCGGCGCCGAGCAGCAGATCGCCGGCGGCGAGCGTCTCACCGCGCGCCTGCGTGAGCATCCCCCGGCACAGCAGCGCCGACGCGTTGGCGACCGGCGCGTCCTTGCCGTCGATGCCCTGCCGGTACTCCGCGAGCAGCTCCCTCGCCTCGACGTGCTGACCCAGCCCGAGCATGGTGCGCACGGCGAACGGCATCAGCTCGGCCGCCCAGACCCAGTTGTTCTTGCGGCGCACGGTTTCCAGGCCGTACTCGGCCAGGCGCCGGGCGGCCTGCAGATCCTTGCCCGCCTGATGGACGGCCACCCGGCCCGCGTACGCCGAAGCCTGCACCGGGACGCTGCCCGCGGAAAGCGCGAACGCCGCGTCGAAACTGCGCAAGGCCGCCGTCGGCCGGTGCTGTCCGTACTCGTACCAGCCGAGTACCAGCAACGGTTCGGCCGCCAGTGAACCGTCCTTGTCGACCCGCGTCAGCATCGCTCGCGCCTTTTCCGCGACGCTCGCCCACTCCCCCATCGCCAGGTCCAAGCGCAGCTCCGTACCGTCGGCGAGCGCGTCGAGGTAGGGCTGGTGGTCGTCGCGGATCAGCCGTCGCGCGGTCGCGAGGTAGGCCCGTGCCACCGGATAGTGCCCGTTCCACGCCACCGCGTCGGCCAGGTTGATGTAGGTGCGGGCCACCTGGCGGCAGACCTCGGCCGACTCCGGGGCCAGCGGCAGATCGGCGATCTCGTGCCAGGCCTCCGGATCGGCGATCTGCATCCGCGCCGAAAGCCGGTTGGCGGTGATCGCGGCGAGCAGCCCGGCGTCGTGCTCCCCCTTGCTCACCTGCTCGGCCTCGTCGAGCCAGCGGAAGTTCTCCTCGACCGGGACCGTCCAGATATGCGGCAGCGCCAAGGTGACCAGCCCCCTGGCGAGCAGCGCCTGGCGCCTGCCGAGGTCGGCCGCGCCCAGTTCGATCTCGAGCCTGCCCGCTTCGACCTTGCCCACCTGATTGATCAGCACCTGTCCGAGGTGGACGCGGATCTCGCCCCGCGCGGCCTTGCTCAGCGGCCATTCGCGCAGGATCTCCCGCAGCAGCCGGACCGTACCGGCGTGCGCGATACCGCGCGGCAGTTCCCTGCCGAGCCGGACGGCGAACGATTCGCGCGCGGTGCGCGGCAGATCCGTGTCCCGCAAGGCCGTTTCGAGCAGACGGCTCGCTTCCTCGGTCCGGCCGTCTTCGATGGCGTTGTCGACCGCGGCGCCGGTCCACTGTGTCCACGCGGCGATGTCGCCCGCCAGCCGCGCGTGACGGGCGATGAGCGACGCGGAGGGTTCGGCGTCCGCCGAGAGCCGGGCAGCGGCGCGTCCGTGCATCGCGCACCGCTGAGGGCCGGGAAGCAACGCGTAGACCGCTTCGGCGATCAGCGGGCTCCCCGAGACATAGCGGCCGCGGCCGAGATCCCGCAGCAGTCCCGCGTCCACGGCTTCGGTGACCGCGCCGTCGAGCTCCGCGGACGGCGGCGCCGCGACCGCGCCCAGATCCCGCTCCCCGGCGGGCGATCCCAGCACCGCGGCCGCGCGGACGACGTCCCTGGCGGCGGGGCCGATGACCGCCATCAGCCCGGAAACCCGGCTCCGCACGAGCGGCGGCACCGTCGCCGACGCCAGCCGGTCCGCGGAAAGCGCTTCGGCCGTGTCACCGACGCTCTGGACCAACGCCGTCAGATCGACGGCGATCCCGGACGTCCGCCGGTGCGCCGCTTCGGCGAAATCCGGTGCGCAGCGACCGAAGGACGCGTCCAGCAACGTCTGAACCTGGACGGCGGTGAACGCCGTGAGCGAGAGATGCGCGGCGGTCTCGCGCAACGGCGGGAAACGCCGCGGCCCGCACGCCGCCGCGCTGACCACCACGCTCAGCGCCGCCGCCGGGGAAGCCGCGAGCCCGCTCAGGAACTCCCAGGTGTCGTCGTCCGCGGAGTGGACGTCGTCGAGCACCAGCACCGCCGGGCCACAGCCCGCCAGTACTTCCCGGACAGCCCGGAACTCCTGCTGCCGAACGGTTTCGGCGTCCGCGTTCGCCGGGAACGGTGGCAGCCACGGTGACCACTCGGGAATGAGCCGCCGCAGGACACCGGTCACCGGGGAGAAGCTTGCCGCGTGAGCGGCGGCCACGTCGCTCTTCGCGATCAGCGCGTCGACCAACGGCGCCAGCCGGCACGGCCGCGAGAAGGAACCGCACCGGGCGGACCAGACCACACGCGACGCGAGTACGGGATGAGCGGCCAGTTCTTCGAACAGACGGCTCCGGCCCACCCCCGGTTCGCCCTCGACGACGGCGACCGACGGCGGGCGCGAGGCGACGCGCACCAGTTCGGCCATTTCGGCGTCGCGGGCCACGAACACCGGTGCCGTACCGATCGTCGGCATGCTCGGGACCATACCGAGCGGACACCCGCCGAAAGGCGGGAACACGAACAGTGACCACGAGCCGCGCGCTTTCCGCTGATCCACACCACCGGAGTCACGACCTCGCCGCACTGTTAACTCGATCGGGCGACGACGACCTGCGGTGACACCGACCCTCGCGACGGCAATACGGACCCTTAGGTATTGCCGCGAACCTTGCCATCAGACCACCGGAGGGTGAATCTCAGACTGTTCGCAGTGCCCCTCTGTTACCTCGCCACAGCGCAAGTCCCCTGCTCGCGCCGGTTCGCCACCCGATCGGGTAGCCGAATTCCCCACCTGTCCCTTACGGGTAGCCGCCGCGCTTGCTTCGCGTTCGACCATCCAGTTAGGAGTGTTCCGACGGTGAAGACCTCATTCAGGCGCGGGCTGGCCACGGCCTGCGCCGGTGTCGCCGCGCTGGTCGCCCTGCAGGCGCCCGCCACCGCGGCACCCGTCGTCACGGCGGCCACCACGATCCCGATCAAGATGCAGGCTCAGGAGAAGAGCAACTGGTGCTGGGACGCCAGTGGCAACACCATCGCCGCCTGGTGGGGATACTCCCTCACGCAGACGAAGTTCTGCCAGGTCGCGCACAACGAGTCCGGTACGGACTGTGCGAACAACCAGGGCTACCTGAGCGACCAGCAGCGGGTGTTCCGGTGGCTCGGGTTCAGCAACGTCGGCACCTACAGCTCGTCGGGCCAGACGTTGAGCTTCGCCTCCATCAAGAGCCAGGTCGACGCGCGGCAGCCGATCGGCACCCGGATCGGCTGGCGCAACGGCGGCGGCCACATGCACGTGCTCTACGGCTACGACAACACCAACGGCGCGACGACGGTGTACTACGGCGACCCGTGGGGCTCGAGCCCCCGCTACAACCAGATGAGCTACAACGCCTACCGGTCCAACAACTCGTTCACCTGGACCCACACCGTCTACGGGATCAAGGACTGAAACCATGAAGCGAACCTTCCTCGGCGCCACGATCCTCGCCCTCGGACTGTCACTGGCGCTCGGCGGCCAGTCCTCCGCCGCCGACGCACCCAGCGGCGCGCCCACCGCCGCCGATCTCGCCGCGGTGTCCACAGTGGTCACCAGTGACGCGACCACCCAACGGCTCGCCAAGGCGCAGTTCCCCGGCGCGGCCAAGGCGGACACGGCCGTCGCGGCCAGAACCGCCAAGGCCGATCCGCGGACACCGGTGGCGGTCTACCAGCCGACCGCGGGTTTCATCGCCGGTACTTCGTCCGTCCCGGCCGAACTCGCCTACGTCGCCACTCCGGCGACCCTGGGCAACGGCGACGCCGCGACCGTGTGGTCGCAGCGTGAGGGCTCGGGCTGGTCGGTCTACAACGTCGCCTCGGGCGATGTCGAAAAGCGTCTCGCGGCGCAGGTCGGCAAGGGCTACCTCCTGAGCGAACCTCAGGCGGGCGCCTGGTACGCCGTCGACGGGGACACCGTGACCGTCCTCGACGGCTCGTCGGTGGCGAAGACCGGCGAGAAGATGTCGCTCGCCGCCTACCGCGAAGCCCTGCAGAGCCGCTACGGCGACAAGCTGCCCGGCTCGACCTACGACCGCACCGGTGCCGCCGGTGGTTACGGTGCCGCCCCGGTGGGCGACACCTCGGTGCCGTGGTGGCCGTACGCGCTCGGCGCGGTCTTCCTCGCCGCCGCGGGCGCGGGCGTCACGCTCCGGCTCCGCCGGCAGTAGCGCCAGGGGCTGAAGGACGCTTTCACCGCGTGCGATGCAGCGAAAGCGTCCTTCACCGCGTGCCATGCGGTGAAGGACGCTTTCAGCCCGCCCGCTAGGCGAACGTGTAGTCCTCAAGCGGGAAACTCCCAGCCTCCTTGATCGCGTTCAGCGTCGAGGATGGCCGGAGCAGCGTCGCCTCCCCGTGCGGGTTGAAGTAGTAGCTGTTCGCCGGCGCGCAGTTCCCGAGGGTGAAGATGGAGTCGCCGAGGCGTTCGGTCATCCGGTCGAGGAACGCGTCGTTGGCCTCCTGCGTGACTTCGAACTCCGTCGCGCCACGCCGCCGCATCGCGCCGAAGAGCCGGTCCATATGCCGCATCTGCGTCTCGATGGTGGTGAAATAGGACAGTCCCGAGTAGGAATACGGGCTGTTGAGCGAGATGAAGTTCGGGAACTTCGGGATCGCGACGCCCTCGTAGGCCTGGAAACGGTTCTCCCGCCACCACTTCCCGAGATTCCGCCCGTCGCGTCCGACGATCTCGATCGCCGGGAAGTTCGCCTCCCACAGATCGAATCCGGTCGCCAGCACCAGGACGTCGATGTCCCGCCGCTCGCCGTCGGCGGTCTCGATCCCGGTCTTGTCGATCTTCGCGATGGACGTCGTCTCCAAGTGCACGTGGTCCTTGGTGAAGGCCGGGTAGTACTCGTTGGAGAACGTCGGACGCTTGCAGCCGAACGAATAGCGCGGCGTCAGTTCCGCGCGCAGCCCCGGATCCCGCACCTGGCGGCGGAGGTGCGCCTGGCACCACAGCTTGCCGAGCCGGTTCGCCATCGGCAGCTGTTTGTAGTGCAGGACACCGGAGACCATCATCAGTTCCAGCAGCGCGGTCCCGGTCAGCCGGGCGGCCCGCTGGGTGAACGGGAGCGCGGCGAACGCGCGCCGGACGGCCTTGGGCACCGGGAAGTCCAGTTTCGGGCTCACCCAGATCGGCGTCCGCTGGTACACGGTGAGTTCCCGCGCGATCTTCGCGATCTCGGGGATCAGCTGCACCGCGGTCGCGCCGGTGCCGATCACCGCCACCCGCTTGCCCGCGAGGTCGTAGCCGTCGTCCCAGGCGGTGGTGTGGATGACCTTGCCGCCGAAGGTGTCGATCCCGGCGATGTCGGGTTTCTTCGGCTGGGAAAGGAATCCGGTCGCGGTGAGGAGGTACTTGGCGGTGACCGGCCTGCCGTCGGCGAGCGAGACCGTCCAGTGCGCGTTCGCCTCGTCCCAGACCGCGCCGGTGACCACCGAGCCGAACCGCATGTAGCGCCGCAGCCGGTACTTGTCCGCGACGTGCTCCGCGTACCGCTTGAGTTCCGCGCCCGGCGCGAAGAGCCGCGACCAGTGCGGATTCGGCTCGAACGAGTACGAGTAGGTCGCCGATGGGATGTCCACCGCCAGCCCGGGATAGCGGTTCACATGCCAGGTGCCGCCGAGGTCGGATTCGCGTTCGAGGATGAGCAGGTTGTCGTAGCCGAGCCGGTTGAGCTGGATCGCCGCGCCCATCCCGCCGAAACCGGCCCCCACGACGACGGCGTCGTACTGCGCGTTCATGCGTTCTCCTCCCGGTGGGTGTCCTGGTCGAGGCGGGCGCGGTAGCCGTCCCGCTCCGGTGAATCGGGGCGCAGTGCCCGGTCGTCGCGGATCAGCCGCCGGAACGCGTTGAGCGCCGGTTCGGGTGTCACGGCCGCGAGGGTCGCGAGCGCGCCGACGTAGCCGGGCACGGCGATCTCCGCGGCGCGGGTGCGGACGGAATCCACCACGGCGTCGGCGATCCGGCCCGGTTTCACCTTCGGGATCGGCCGCATGTCGAGCCCCGAGGCGAGCGCGGTGTCGACCGCCGACGGCAGCACGGCGGAGACGCTCACCCCGTGCGGCGCGTACTCCAGCCGGGTCGCCGCGGTCAGCCCGACGACGGCGAATTTGCTGGCGTTGTAGATCGCCAGCCCCTTCACCGGGAACTTCCCGGCCAGCGACGCGACGTTGACGATATGCCCGCGGCCGCGGTCCAGCATGCCGGGCAAGGCCAGCCGCATGCCGTGGACGACGCCGAAGACGTTGACCTCCATGGTCGCCCGGTTCAGCGCGTCGGAGAGATCGAGGAAGCCACCGTTCGGCATGATCCCGGCGTTGTTGACGAGCACCGCGAGCGGCCCGTTCGCCTGTTCGGCGTCAGCGAGAAAGGCGGCGAACGAAGCAGGATCGGCGACGTCCAGGTGATGCGCGGTCCCGCCGATATCGGCGGCGGTCCGTTTCGCGGCTTCGAGGTCGAGGTCACCGATGGAGACGCGGGCACCGAGCGCGGCCATCCGTTCCGCGGTCGCGCGGCCGATGCCCTGCCCCGCGCCGGTGATCGCCACGTGCGCGCGAGCGAGATCGAGGTCCGGGTACTTGCTCATGCGCGTACTCCTTCTCGTTCGAAGGCTTCGGCGACCAGGCCGGGCGCCGTCCTCAAGGCCGTGGCGAGCACGTGCTCACGCCGTCGTCCGTCCATGAAGTTGGCGCCCATGGCGGTGAGATCGGCGGGCCCCGGTTCGATCCGGACCACCCGGACGCCTGCCGCGCGCAGCTGTCGTGCCTCGTCGTCGACACGCCTGGTCATCGCCGTCCGCAGCAGGCGTTCGAGCCGGGCCGGACCGCGCGCCGGAGCCCCGCCTTCGCTGCTCATCGGTGCGATGAGCAGCGACCTCGCCGAGGCGGGCGGGCGGCGCGTCCGGGGAACCGAGCGCGATCCGCTTCCCGGTCAGGTCCGCGGCCATCAACCAGGTCGCGGGATGCGGGACCCAGCCGCCGGGCGCCAGCGCGTCCCCGAGCTCGCGAAGCCAACCGGCGTCTCCCCTACCCCGCGGCAGAAGACCCGCGAGACCGGCGAGCGTGTCGACGTCCCGGCGCAGCGCGGCCCGGACCAGCCCCGCCGCGGGCCAGCGCGGATACGGCACCGGCGGAAGCCTGTCCGGCACCCGCCGGACGTGCGCGGCGACGACGGCGTCACCGCCGGGCACGCCCGCCACCGCGTCGAGGATCGCCTTCGCCGGGATGCCCGCCCCGAGCATGGCCACCGCCTCCGCCCCCGCCGAGGTACCGACCAGGACGTCCGCCTCCCGCGGGTCCCAGCCGGCCTTGGCGTGCAGCGCGTCGAGCACCGCTGCCGTCCAGGCGAACCCCAGGGTCCCGCCGCAGCCGAGCACCAGCGCCTTGCGGAATGACGTGTCATTTTCGGAACGGTATGTCATTTGAACGCGTCAGGCAATAAGCTGGCGGGATGACGACGGAGACCCCGGTCAGCAGGGCCGCACGGAAGAAGCAGGAACTACGGCGCGAGATCGTGGAGACCGCGTTCGACTGCTTCGCCGAGCGGGGCTACCACGCGACGGGGATCGCCGACATCGCCGCCCGGCTGGGCATCGGGCACGGCACCTTCTACCGGTACTTCCAGAACAAGCGCGACATCGTCGACCACGTCATCACGGACCTGGTCGAGAAGGTGGTCGGCGCGCTGGCCGCGGACAACGCGCCGGACGCGGTCAACAGCCTTGCCGAGTACCGCAAGCAGAGCGCGCGGATCGGCGAAGCGCTCGCCAGGATCTTCGGCGGCGATCCGCGGATGGCCCGGTTCCTCTTGCTCGAAGCGGCGGGTATCGACGCCGAGATGCGGGAACGGGTACTGGACTTCTACGAGACCGCCGCCGAGCTGACCGCCGGCTACCTGCGTCACGGTGTCCGCCTCGGCTATCTGCACGAGGACCTGGACGTCGACTCCACCGCCCGCGCGATCAACGGGATGATCCTCGCGTCGGTGCTGTCCGAACTGCGCGACCCGTCACCGGACCGCCAGGCCGCGATGAGCCGGGCGGTCCGCCGGGTGATGTACGACGGGATCGCTGCGCACCAGTAGGCGGGGTCCGGGCGATACTGGTGCCACTTTTATGGAACAGGGTCCGGACGTCCAGGTCCACCGGCGAAAACGCACACCGGCACCGACGAAAACGAACCTCAGGGGTTCCGCAGGGTGCTGCTCGGCGATTCACCGAAAGCGGCGCGATACTGCGCGCTGAACCGGCTGCCGTCCAGGAAACCCCACTTCGCCGCGACAGCGGTCACCGTCGTGCCGTCGCCGGGTGCGGCGTCGCGGAGTTCCGCACGGGCGCGGTCCAGCCGGACCCGGCGCAGATAGGCCATGGGCGTGGTGTCCAGATGCCGCCGGAACGCCAGTTGCAGAGCCCGCACGGAGACCCGGCAGGCGCGGGCGATGTCGGCGACCCCGAGGTCGAGGTCCGGATTCGCCTCCAGGAAGGCGATCCCGCGGCGCACGGTGCCCGGGACGGCGTCGCGGCGGTCGTACGGGCGGTCTTCGCCCGTGCCCGCCGTGAAGGTGTCCAGTGCCATGGCCGCCATCAGCCTGCCCACCGCGCCGAGCACCAGAGGCCCGTTCTCCACGCCCGGTACGGACAACAGCCCGGTGACGTACTCGACCGTCCGGCACCAGCGCAGCGCCTTCTCCGGACTCACCGGCTCGTAGCACAAGCGCTCGACCACGGCGCCGTCCTGCGCAGGATCGATTCCGTTGACCAGCGACAGGTCTATCCCGGTGATCTGCAGCCGCGTGCCGTGCAACCCCGTCTGATACTCACGACCGGGATCCGGTCCGATGAACACGTCTCCAGGACCGAACCGGCGGTCGGTGACACCGTCGTCCAGCTCCTGTCGACCGTCCAGCACCCGCACCATCACCATCCTGCCCAACGGCTGGACGACGACGTCCGTGGTCAGCGTGTTGTGCAGGAAGTCGAAATACAGCTCCCCGAGATCACAGCGGTTGTGTTCGAAACGGTAGCTCTCGACACTGCCGTGGACCCGCAGGCGATTGTCGCGATACGCCTCGGCGAGCAGGGCACACGCCTGTTCCGGATCGGTGGTCGCGAACTCCGTCACCCTCGGTTCGTGCACGCCGACCACGCCTCCTTTCCGTTCGCCCGTAACGAAAAGTCCGCCCGCCGGAACGCTACCGTCGCTCGGCGGGCACTACCAGGGTCCGCCGGGCGTCATCCGGCTGCTCGGAATGGGCTCACCCGCGCGATCGAGGATGGCCCTGGCCCGGGCTTCGACCGGCTTGTCGACATCTGGCCGCCCGCCACGGCCACTCGTCGCCCTCACGGCTTGCGGTGGTGCGGAGTGCCTGCAGATCCGAGCCGCCGCCGGGTTCGGTGAGCGCCATCGTCGCGCGGATCTCGCCCGTCGCCATCTTCGGCAGGTAGGTGTCCTTCTGCTCCTGTGTGCCATATGTGGATAGGTGTTCGTGTGGTCGAGCTCCCGCGCGACGGGCCGGACCTCGCGATCCACGGTATGTGAAATACCGAATAATGATAGCCGCATACCGGTCCGCGATGCGAAGGGACGACGGTGGACTTCAAGCAGCTCAAGGCGTTGGTGACGGTCGCCGAGGTCGGCAGCGTGACCTGCGCGGCCGAGCTGCCGCACCTGGTCCAGCCCGCGGTCACCCGGCAGATCTGCACCCTGGAACAA
This sequence comes from Amycolatopsis sp. NPDC102389, assembly GCF_044765885.1. Classification (NCBI taxonomy): domain Bacteria; kingdom Bacillati; phylum Actinomycetota; class Actinomycetes; order Pseudonocardiales; family Pseudonocardiaceae; genus Amycolatopsis; species Amycolatopsis sp. NPDC102389. The sequence continues at coordinate 72,584 of NZ_JBIWKX010000012.1, read as the reverse complement.
GAGCTGGGGGTGCCGTTGTTCGAGCGGACCCGCCACGGGATGCGCCCGACCGAGGCGGGCGCGACGCTCGTCGAACGCGCCCGGCGGGCGCTCACCGAACTCGACCGGGCCCGGGCCGAGCTGGCCCCGAAACCCGGGGTGGTCACCAGGATCGTCACGGTCAGCCTGCTGGAGAGCGCCGCCGAACGGGTCGCCGCGCCGCTGACGACGGCCGTGCGGCGCGAGCATCCGGGGATCGAACTGCGGCTGCTCACCGCGTACTCCGGACATCTTCAGCGGTGGATCGACGACGGCGACGTCGACCTCAGCCTGCTCTGCAACCTGACCAGTACGCCGTCGCTCAACGTCCGTCCGCTGGTCCGCGAACGGTTGTGGGCGGTCGCTCCCCCGTCGGCCGGGCTCGACCCCGCGCACCCCGTCCCGTTCGCCGAGGTGGCCGCGCAGCCGCTGGTCATGCCGTCCGAGGGGCACGCGCTGCGCACCCTCATCGACGGCGCGGCCACGGAGGCGGACACCGAGGCGGCGGTCGCCGTGCAGACCAACGCCATGAACCTGCAGAAACGCCTCGTGCTCGGCGGGCACGGCTGGACGATCCTGCCGGGTATCGGCATCGCGGCGGACGTCCCCGACGGCACCCTGAGCGCGGCTCCGGTATGCGAACCGGAGGTCTGGCGCACCGTCGTCCTCGGCACGCCGCGGACAGAGCGCGTCACCCCCGCCGTCGACGCCGTCACCCGGGCGCTGGTCCGGCAGATCCACCGGACCGTGCGCGAGGGCGAGTGGCCCTCGGCGCGGCTCTGGGAAGACCGAACAGGAGAAGAATGAGCACGCTCCCCCGTACCGGTCACGCCGTCGCCGCCGACGGCACGCGGCTGGCTTACCAGTGGCACGGCACGGGAAGGCCGCTCGTGCTGCTGGCCGGGCAGGCGAACGACCACACGTGGTGGGACCGCACGCGCGGGGACTTCCCGAGCACGATCACCATGGACTATCGCGGCACCGGCGCCAGTGACGCACCCGATTCCCCTTATTCCACAACGGGTTTCGCAGACGACGTGATCGCCGTCCTCGACGCGCTCGGCGTCTCCGAGGCGGACGTCTACGGCACCTCGATGGGCGGCCGGGTCGCTCAGTGGGTCGCCGCGCGGTATCCCGATCGGGTGCGGCGGCTGGTCCTCGGCTGCACCTCGCCGGGCGGCGCGCACGGTGTCGAGCGGTCGAACGACGTGCGGCTGGCCCTGGCGCGGCGATCCTCCGTGGAGGCGCGGGAGACGCTGGAGGACTTGATGTACACGCCCGCCTGGCGAGCGGCCAACCCCGGCCCGTACCGGGTGCTGGGTGCGCACGGCATGCCGCCGCACGCGGTGCGCCGGCATCTCGTCGCGAGCAACACCCACGACGCCTGGGACGTGCTCCCGGAGATCACCGCGCCCACGCTGGTCCTGCACGGCGACGAAGATCTGCTCGCGCCACCGGCGAACGCACCCCTGCTGACGGAGCGCGTTCCCGACGCGCGGATGCACCTCTTCGCCGGGGCACGGCACGCCTACTTCGACGAATGCCGCCCCGAATCGAGCGACCTGGTGAGCGACTTCCTCGGGTAAACCATGCCGGCGCCCGCTCGGCGGCTGGCCTGGGTCTCTACGCGGACAAGTTCGGCCGCCGGGCCGCGCTGCCCCTTTCCGTGACGCTGATGAGCTTCGGCTTGCTGGCCATCGCCCTCACGCCCGGCTATTCGTCGATCGGCATCCTCGCGCAGGTGATCCTCGTGGTCGCCCAACTCGCGCAAGGACTCTCGGTGGGCGGCGAGTTCGGGTCGAGCGCGACCTACCTGTCCGAGATCGCCACTCCGCGGCGACGCGGGTTCTACTCGAGCTTCCAGTACGTCTCGATCACCGCCGGTCAGCTCTCGGCCCTGCTGGTGATGATCGTGATGCAGTCACTGCTCACCGAAGCGCAGATGTACGCGTGGGGCTGGAGGATTCCGTTCGTGCTCGGCGCGATCGCCGGGCTTCGTCGTGATGTACCTCCGCCGCGGCATGGTGGAATCGGAACACTTCCAACGCTCCGCGGCTGTCGGCTCGCCTTCCCGCGGTCATGTTCGGCTTCTCCGTCGGCGGCATGCTGCTGACCGTGCCGATCATGACACTCGTGGGCAGGACGGGGAGCCCGTGGATCGCCTTCCTGCTCATGATCACCGCCATGGTCTTCCTCAGCGGCTACACCGCCTTGTCGGCCATCATCAAGGCGGAAATGTTCCCCACCAACGTCCGCGCCCTCGGCGTCGGCCTCCCGCACACCCTGGCGACCGCGGTGTTCGGCGGGCTTTCGGAACCGATCGCGCTGGCTTTGAAGCAGGCAGGGCACGAGAGCGTGTTCTTCCGGTGGGTCACCGGTTGCATCGGGCTGACCTTCGTGGCGACTTTGGTGGTGCGGGAGCCTTCGCGTGACTCCTCTTTGGAGATCGGCGCGGCGCCTGCTCGGGATTCTGTCGTGAGGTAGGTGGGGCTGGCGTGGGTTCTGGTTGGCTTCGGCAACGGGCGCCTTGGCAGGTGTGGGGTGCTGTTGCCGAATTCCGGCAACAGCACCCTCACGAGAGGGGCCATGGCCGCGTTTCGGCAAAGGAGTCTCGCGCCCAGTGGATGATTCGGCATGGCGGTGATGGTCGCCGTTGCGGACCCTTGGTCGGGTCCGTCCACCCATTGGGCTGTAGCCGTATTTTGGCGACGAAGCCAGACAGTGGCGTTCATCGGAAGCGCAAACCGCAGTGCATGAGCCGTGGCCGTTTTTCGGCGAGGTCGCTGGGGCACGATGTAAAGGCGTCGGTCAATGCTGCGTGCCCTCGATCGGATGCCAGGCTTTCGGCTGAGTCATGGCCGTTTTCGGCAATGAGGCCAGTGCCGATCACGCGGCACCGTTGCCGGTTTTCGGCGACAGCTCAGAACGGTGGTGGTTCGTCCGCCCGGGGTTCGTGCAGCGGCGGTGGCGCGCTGTCGTAGCTCTGCCCTGTAGGCGTGGTGATCGTGAGAGTCCCATCGGAAGTGAGCCGGTAGTTCCAGCCGGGTTCGTCTTTCAGGCGGTGGTCGCGGCGGCAGAGGTCGACCAGCTCGGTATCAGCGGTATGGCCGCCGTGTTGCCACGGCAGCGCATGGTCGAGATCGCAGGCCTGCGCGACGCGGTGGCAGCCGGGTCTTCGGCACTCACGATCGCGCACCCGCACGAACTCATCAAGGCCGGCGGTGGGGCGATACCGGTCCCGGCCCAGGTCGAGCACCTGCCCCGACAACGGGTCGGTGATGATCCGCCGCAACACCGTGTTCGGCCCGGATGCGATGTGCCGGACCAACGGAGCCGGAATGTGCCCGTGCCCGGCCAACTCGGCCGGATCGTCGTTCAATCCGAGATACGTGTGCAGGTCCATGTACAGGAACACGTCGGACCGTTCGCTCTTCCCACCCTGACCACCCAGCAAAAGATCCAACGCGACGTCGGCACGCAACTGATCCAGGGTCCGAGCCTCGCCGCCGGTCTTCAGGGCGCGTGCTTCACGGTCGATCCGCGTGTAGGCGGCGGCGACCTTCTCCACCGGACCGTCTTCGACCTCGATCGACGCCACCCCTGTCTCGCCTTGCCGCAGCGACAACCGACGTCCGGCGCGGTGCCGTTCCGCGCGTCGGGCGGCGCCGTCGCGATCGGCCATCATCGCCGCATGGTTCGCCGCTTTCCGGATCTGATCGGCGTTCCTACCCGGCAACCGGTCTTTCAATACCGCGTCCACGGCGCGGGCGTCGTCGTCGGACAGCCAGGCGGTGGCTGTGGCGACTTTCATCGCCCCGAACCCACCCACCTGCCCGCGGTCCAACAGCCCGAGTGTGCGGGGCAGGCGGGTGGTCAACGCCTGAGCGGTCGACACCAGCCCGGCCGCGTGACCGTCCACAACAGACAGAGCCAACGCCACCTCCTGCACCACACTGACAGCACCGTCACGATGACGGCTCAGCTGCGACAGAGCACGGAACCGCACCGCCTCCAATCGCGCGATCCCCTCCGACGCCGCGACCGCCGCGGCGACGGCATCGTTGTCCCCCAACGAATCCAGCGAAGCATTGACCTCCTTCAAAGCATCGGACTCGGTGATTTCCTTGAGTAGCGCCACAGTGGCGTTGAGAGTGTCCACAACGCAGAACGTACAACCGACCACCGACAGTTTTCGAACCATGCTGCTTTTCCTTTGTGCGACAAACAAAGCGAACCTAATCGACGTCGAGCAAACCCTGAGCACCGTTCTCCAGCTGCCGCGCGATTTCCTCGGACCGCGGCAGCATGGTCTTCTCATACAGCGCGACGGCATCGCCAAGACTGGCGGAACCGGCCAGCGCGAGGGCGAGTTCGCAAGCGTCGAGCATGGCCAGATTGGCGCCGACCCCCAGCGGCGGCATCAGATGAGCGGCGTCGCCGAGCAGGGTCACCCACGGCTTGTGTTCCCACGTGTGCGGGACGGGCAGGACGAACAAGGGGCGATCGACGTACGGACCGTCGTTGTCGGTGATCATCCGCAACAGCGACGGCGACCAGCCGGAGAACGCGTCGAGCAGCCGAGCGCGGATCTCCAAAGTGTCGCCGCCGGCAATCCAGTCCGAGGGTAGGCGCTGGATGATGTAGACCCGGATGTGGTCACCGCTGTTGCGCTGAGCGAACAGACACCGCTCGCCGTCCGCCGCCATCGCGCTGCCCTGGCCCACGAGTTCGGCGAGTTCGGGGTGCGCGTTCCGGACATCGTCGAACCACGCCTCCAGAAAGGTGATCCCGGCGTATTCGGGCACGGCCGCCGACACGACCGGCCGGACCCGCGACCACGCGCCGTCGGCGCCGATGATCAGGTCCGTCTCGACCGTCGTTCCGTCCGTGAATCGCAGACGTCCGGGGGCCTCGACCCGGTCCAGGGTCTGTCCCCAGTGGACGGTTCCCGGCTCCAGCGAGTCGAGCAGCAGGCCACGCAGCTGACCGCGGTCGATCTCCGGCCTGAACAGCTCCCCTTCGGCCGGGACATGGTGCTCCAAAAGACCCCCGAGAGGATCCAGTTTGCGCATCTCCTGCCCTTCCGGACGTGCGAGCGCGAAGAACTCGTCGAGGAGGCCGGCTTCGCGGAGAGCCAGCTGCCCGTCGTCCGCGTGGAGGTCGAGGGTGCCGCCCTGGTTGCGGGCACGGGGATGCGGGTCGCGGTCGTAGACCGTCACGGGAATGCCGTTTCGCTGCAGGATGCGGGCGCAGGTCAGGCCGCCGGGGCCAGCTCCGATGATGCTGATCGTCATGAACACCAGAAAAGCAGAACGAGTGAAAAAGTGCAACGAGTCAACTTAGTGACTGTGACAACTCATGGGGTAGAGTGCGCTCATGGAGACACCGGGACGGCGTGAACGCAAGAAGGCGGCCACCCGCCAGGCACTGGCGGACGCCGCGCTGAACCTGTTCCTGGAGCGCGGCTACGACCAGGTCAGCATCCGTGACATCGCCGAAGCGGCCGACGTCTCGACGACGACGCTGTTCAAGCACTTCCCCGGCAAGGAAGCGCTGGTCTTCGACGAGTCACAGGACCGCGAGACACGTCTGATCGCCGCCGTCCGCGAGCGCGAAAAGGGCCAGGACGTCGTCGAGGCGCTGCGCGAATACGTGCTCGCCACGTGGCTTCCGCTTACGACACATCCCCAGTACGCCGAGTTCACCGCGCTGGTGAGCGGCACCCCCGCACTTCAGGAGTACGGCGAGCGCATGTGGACCCGGCACGCCAAAGCCCTCGGGGCAGCCATCGCCGAGGACACCGGCGCGGACTCCGACGACATCGCCTGCCACGCGCTCGCCCGTTTCGTACTGGACATTCCGGCGCTCACCCGGGGTCGCCCGGATCCGCGAAAGGACGTCGAGAGGATCTTCGATCTCCTCGAACGAGGCTGGCGCTAGTCCTCTTCGGGGCGGGAGCCGCGCAGCGAACCCGGATGCGCCTTGGCGGAGGGATCGTTGCGCGTCTTGAGCAGGCTCGCCACCGTCACCACCACGAGGATGCCGATGATCACCGAGAGACTGACCGGCGTCGAGATCTCCGGAACGCTCTCGTCGATGTCCACATGGGCCCAGTGCAGGATCAGCTTGATCCCGATGAACCCGAGGATCACCGCGAGCCCGGCGGACAGGTACACCAGCCGGTCGAGCAGGCCCTTCACCAGGAAGTACAGCGCCCGCAGGCCCAGCAGGGCGAAGGCGTTGGCCGCGAAGACCAGGTACGGTTCGTCGGTGACGCCGAAGACCGCGGGGATCGAGTCCAGCGCGAACAACAGGTCGATCCCGCCGATCGCGAGCAGCACCACCACCAGCGGCGTGCCCACCCGCTTCCCTTCCACCCGGGTGAACAGCTTGCCTCCGTCGTACTCGGTCGACAGCGGCAGCAGACGGCGCGCGGACCGGACCACGACGTTGTTCTCGATGTCCGGATCCTCGTCGTGATGCCGGAACAACTGGATTCCGGTGTAGATCAGCAGCAGCCCGAACAGCAGGAACATGAAGGAGAACAAGGAAAGCAGCGTGGCGCCGAGGGCGATGAAGATCGCGCGCATGATCAGCGCGACGACGATGCCGAACGTGAGCACCTTGTGCTGGTGTTCCTCGGGTACCGCGAAGGTGCTCATGATGATCACGAAGACGAAGAGGTTGTCGACCGACAGGCTCTTCTCCACGATGTAACCCGCGAAGTACTGCTGCCCGAAGTCACCGCCGTGCGCCAGGGTCAGCCAGACACCGAACGCCACCGCGACCAGGATGTAGCCGATCGACCAGGCCACCGCCTCGCCGAAGCCGACCTTGTGCGGCCGCACGGCCGCGAGGATGAGATCGAGTGCCAGGAGCCCGAGCACCAGCCCGATCGTGACGATCCAGGTGAGGGCATCGATCTGGAGCATCCGCACCCTGTCTTTCCATCGACGGCAGGTGCCAAGATCCTAAGTGCGACTCCCCCGGTCCGCATTCGCATGACCCGGCGCCGCGTCCAGCAGCGCGGCGATGACGGTCTTGAGCAACGGGTGGTCCGCGCTCCCCCGCCGGACGGCGGCGAACACGCGGCGCAGCGGCGGTTCGCCGCGCAACGGGACGGCGACGGCACCGGGAACGGCGGTGAAAGCGTTACGCGGCACCAAAGCCACACCCTCGCCGGCGGCGACCAGGGTGGTGATCGCGTGGAAGTCGTCGGAGACGTGCCGGATCTCCGGGTTGGCGCAGACGATCATCAGCACGTCACGGCAGGGATTCCCGGGTTTCGGCGCGATCCACTCGTCGTCGGCGAGGGCGTCGATGTCCACTTCGGACTCCCCGGCGAGCCGGTGCGCGGTGGGCAGCACGACGTCGAAGGGCTCCACGTACAACGGGAACCGGGTGAGTCTGCTTTCATCCGTTCGTGGCGAAAGCCGGTACTCCTCGGTGATCGCCAGATCCACCTCGCCGTCGAGCAGCAGCGGGATGCTCGCGTGCCCCTCGACGTCCTGCACCTGCATGGTGACCCCAGGCGATCCGGCCCGCAGCGAGGCGATCACCGGCGCGACGACCATCGTGATCGCGGAGGCGAAACTCGCCAGCCGCACCAGGCCCTGGACGCCGGAATCGAGCGCGGCCAGGGTGGCCTGCGCCCGTTCCAGTTCGGCGGCGACGGCGTTGGCGTGCACCACCATCAGTTCGCCCGCGGGGGTCAGCGACACCCGCCTGCCCCGGCGGCGAAGCAGCTGCTGGCCGCACTCGGCTTCGAGTGCGGCCAGCTGCTGGGAGACCGCGGACGGCGTCAGGTGCAGCGCCTGACCCGCCGCCGTCACGGTGCCGTGGTCGGCGAGGGCACGCAGCACGCGCAGCCGTCGCGGATCGATCATTCGTCCATCATGGACCTTGCCGTCACGAAGGCGTCGACGGCCCGGTTGACGTCGTCGGTCGAGTGCGCCGCCGACATCTGCGTCCGGATCCTGGCCTTGCCGTGCGGCACCACCGGGTACGAGAAACCGATCACGTAGATGCCCTGCTCCAGCAGCAGATCCGCCATCTTGCCCGCCTTGGCGGCGTCGCCGATCATCACCGGGATGATGGGGTGCTCACCGGGGAGCAGGTCGAAACCCGCCTCGGTCATCCGCCGCCGGAACAGCTCGGTGTTGGCGCGCAGCTTGCCCAGCAGGTCGCTCGAGGTGTCCAGCAGTTCCAGCGTGGCGAGCGCGGCCGCGGTGATCGACGGCGCCAGCGAGTTCGAGAACAGGTACGGCCGTGACCGCTGCCGCAGCATCTCGACGATCTCCGCGCGGCCCGAGGTGTAGCCGCCGCTCGCGCCGCCCAGCGCCTTGCCGAGCGTGCCGGTCAGCACGTCGACCTTGTCCTGCACGCCGAACAGTTCCGGCGTACCGCGGCCGGTCGGCCCGGTGAAGCCGACGGCGTGCGAATCGTCCACCATCACCAGGGCGTCGTAGCGCTCGGCCAGCGCGCAGATCTCGTCGAGCGGCGCGAGGTAGCCGTCCATCGAGAACACGCCGTCGGTGGCGATCATCCGGTACCGCGCGCCGGACGCCTCTTTCAGCCGGGCCTCCAGATCCGCGACGTCACGGTTGCGGTAGCGCATCCGCTTCGCCTTGCACAGCCGGACGCCGTCGATGATCGACGCGTGGTTGAGCTCGTCGGAAATGATGACGTCCTGATCGGTCAGCAATGTCTCGAAGAGCCCGGCGTTGGCGTCGAAACAGGAGCTGTAGAGGATCGTGTCCTCGGTGCCGAGGAACTCCGACAGCTTCGCCTCGAGCTCCTTGTGCGGCTGCTGGGTCCCGCAGATGAACCGCACCGACGCCATGCCGAAGCCCCAGCGGTCCAGCGCGTCTTGCGCGGCCTTGACCAGCTTGGGGTGGTCGGCGAGGCCGAGGTAGTTGTTGGCGCAGAAGTTGAGGACGTCGCCGTCACCGACACTGACCGAAGCCCGTTGCGGCCCCTGGAGCACCCGCTCGCCCTTGTACAGCCCGGCTTCCCGGATCTCGGCGAGTCCGGCCTTGAGGTCGTCGCGCATCGCGCCGTACATCAGTTCTCCGTCCAGTCCAGAATGACCTTGCCGCAGCGGCCTTCCCTGGCCGTCGCGAACGCCTTCTCGTATTCGGTGTAGCCGAACCGGTGGGTGATCACCGGCGAGATGTCCAGCCCGGCCTGCAGCAGCACGGACATCGAGTACCACGTCTCGAACATCTCGCGCCCGTAGATCCCCTTGATCTGGATCATCTTGAGCACCACGGACGCGATGTCGACCGACACGTCGGAAGCGGGGAGGCCGAGCAGCGCGACGCGGCCACCGTGCGACATGTTCGCGATCATGTCGCGCAGCGCCTCGGGGCGCCCACTCATCTCCATGCCGACGTCGAAGCCCTCGGCCATGCCGATCCGCTCCTGCGCGTCGGCGATGGTCGAGGAGGACACGTTCAGCGCGAGATCGACGCCGACCTTGCGGGCCAGTTCGAGGCGGTGCTCGCTGACATCGGTGACGACGACGTTGCGTGCGCCCGCGTGGCGCGCGATGGCGGCGGCCATGATGCCGATCGGGCCGGCGCCGGTGACCAGCACGTCCTCGCCGATGACGGGGAAGGACAGCGCGGTGTGCACGGCGTTGCCGAGCGGGTCGAAGATCGCGGCGATGTCGAGGTCGACCTTGGTGCGGTGCACCCAGGCGTTCATCTCGGGCAGGACGGCGTACTGCGCGAAGGCGCCGTCGGTGTGGACGCCGAGGCCCTTGGTCCTGGCGCACAGATGACGCCGTCCGGCCTTGCAGTTGCGGCAGCTTCCGCAGACGAGGTGCCCCTCGCCGCTGACCAGGTCGCCCACCTTGACCGTCGTCACCGAGCGGCCGATCTCGACCACCTCGCCGACGAACTCGTGCCCGATGACCAGCGGCGCGGCGATGGTGCGCGCCGCCCAGTCGTCCCAGGAGTCGATGTGCAGATCGGTGCCGCAGATCCCGGCGCGCAGCACGCGGACGGCGACGTCGCCGGGGCCGACGGCGGGGTCCGGCACGTCGGTGAGTTCCAGCCCGGGTGCTCGGTCGGCTTTGACCAATGCCTTCATGGCGCGAAGTCTGGTCCGCCCGTGCTGTTCAGTCCATCGCGAGTTTCTGAAATCCCTCGTTAGTGCAACTTCACAAGGAACCCGGGACACGGACCGAAACGAAGTCCGGCCGCGGGATCACCTCGAAGCCGATCGACCGGTACAGGCGGATGGCCGAGGTGTTCGCCGCCGCCGCGTGCATCATCGGGCGTTCGCCGCGAGCCCGGATCCCCGCCGCCACCGCGCGGATGAGCCGGGTCGCCAGCCCCTGACCGCGATACGCCGGGTCGGTGCAGACGGCGCTGATCTCGGTCCAGCCGGGAGGGTGCATCCGCTCCCCCGCCATCGCGATCAGCTCGCCGTCACGCCGGATTCCCAGATATGTCCCCAATTCGATGGTCCGTTTCCGGAAGGGCCCCGGTTTGGTCCGCTCCACGAGGTCCAGCATCTCCGGGACGTCGTCCGGCCCCAGCAGGACCGCTTCGGGGTCTTCGGCGGCTTCGAGCGCGACGTCGACCAGCCGGACCCCGGCGATCCTGCCGAGGACTTCCCAGTCCGACGGCACGGGGAGCGCGTTGTGGACGATGACCGTCTGGCCGGGGCCTGCCAGCGCGGCGACGTCGGCCCACACACCGTCGTCCGGTTCCGGTGGCAGGGCGATGAACGGGGCGACGTCGACCTGGTAGCGCAGCACCTGGCCGGAGCGCTCCGCGAAGTGGGCGTGCGGGCCGGTCAGCGAAGCCCAGGCCGGGTCGTCGAAAGGGGTGACCATGACCGCTCCGACGCCGGCGGGCGGGCTTTCATTCCCGCTCCCACATCCTGAGCGCTCAGCCGCCGGGAACGAGCAGCGGCGAGTGCGGATCGAGTTCGACCCCGCGTTCCCGGAGCGTGTCGTCGATGACCCGCCAGATCCACCGCACCAGCAGGCTCGCCAGCTCGGGGAGCTCGATGCCGCCCGGGTTCTCCAGCCAGCGCGCGGCACTCGCGTCGACGAGGCCGACCAGCCCGAAGGCGAGCGGGTCGGCGATCCGGCCGTCCAGGTCGAAGGTGTCGAGGTAGTGCTCGAAGAGGATGGAGAGCTGCCTGGCGATCGCCGTTTTGACGTCGGTGATGGCGTCGCCGCCGCGTCGGCCTGCTTGGGAATGCCTGGCGAGATAGCGGTAGAGGTTCCCGTATTCGGCGAGCCAGCCGGTATGCGCGCCCACCGCGATGGTGATGAGCTGCATCGGAGTCCCGCTCGGATCCCACAGCGGGGCCAGTTCGGCGGTGATGAGGTGGACGGCGCGGTCCGCGATCGCGCGCTGCAGGTCGGCGGCGTCGTCGAAATGCTTGTACACCCGGGTTCTCGCCACCCCCGCCTCGTCGGCGATCTGTTCGGTGGAGACCTCGGGACCGTGCTCGGCGATCGCGCGCAGCGCCGCGTCGACGAACTCCCGTCGACGGCGCTCCCGCTGTCCCGCCCAGCGCGCCGCCCGGCCATCCGGCCGCGGCGCGTCGGCTTCAGGCGTCATCCCCCGGAGTTTATCCGCGGCCGGTTAACCGGTACACTCCCGTACCCGTTACTTTTGGCAGCAAGTGTCACTGAGGGTAGTCAGATTGGCCCGTCCGGAGACCGCGATGAGGGATGACGCCGGCGACAGCACAGCGGACGCCACGCTGCTCGACGCCTTCCGCGCCGGTGACATCGCCGCCGGCGAGACACTTTTCCGGCGGCACGCCGAGCCGCTCCGCCGGATCGCCGCGGGCTGGGTCGCCGAGCCCGCCGAGCGTGACGATCTCGTGGCCGAAGCCTTCGTACGAGTCCTGAGCGTCATCCGCGACGGCGGCGGTCCGCGCGAGAATCTCCGCCCCTATCTCGCGGTCACCATCCGGAATCTCGCCGCCAAGTGGAGCCGTCACCACAAACGGGTCGAGCTGTACGGCACGACCCCGGCGGTCGAAGAGGCCGCCGGGGTCGCGGGCGCGGAAGAGCTCGTCATCCTCCGGGCGAACGCCCGGTTGGCCTGGACCGCCTATTGCGCGCTCCCCGGCCGCTGGCGGACCGTGCTGTGGCGGACCGAAGCCGAAGGCGACTCGCCGAAGGTGGTGGCCCCGCTGCTGGGGGTGTCACCGAACGGCGCCTCCGTGCTCGCCTTGCGGGCTCGCGAAGGGCTGCGCCAAGCCTTTCTGCAGGCGCAGGTCCCCGCGACGGGAACGCCGTGCTGCCAGGAAGCGCGGCGCCGGATGGGCGCCTGGCTCCGCGGTGGCGTGCCCGGCCGCCGGGCCGGCCTGATCGCCGCGCATCTGGCGGACTGCGAACCCTGCCGGACCGTCGCCACCCGGCTCGACGAGATCAACCGGGAGATGCCGCCGGGCGTCCGCGCGGTCCCCGCCTAGGCGCCGATGGTCGCCGCGTCGATGACGAACCGGTAGCGGACGTCGCTGTTCTCGACGCGGTCGTAGGCCACGTTCACCTGGTCGGCCGAAATCGTCTCGATCTCCGCGCCGATCCCGTGCTCGGCGCAGAAGTCGAGCATCTCCTGGGTCTCGGCGATCCCGCCGATCATCGAACCGGCCAGCACCTTGTTCCCACCGAGCAGCGAGAAGGCGTTGTAGGACAGCGGTTCGCCGGGCGCGCCGACGTTCACCATCGCCCCGCCGACCCGCAGCATGCCGAGGTAGGAGTCGACGGGCAGCGTCGCCGAAACGGTGTTGAGGATGAGGTCGAAACGGCCGCGCAGCACCTTGAACGTCGACGCGTCACCGGTCGCGAAGTAGTCCTTCGCGCCCAGCTTCAGGCCGTCCTCCTGCTTCTTCAAGCTCTGGCTGAGCACGGTGACCTCGGCGCCCATGGCGACCGCGATCTTGACCGCCATGTGGCCGAGTCCGCCGAGGCCGACGACGGCGACCTTCTTGCCCGGCCCGGCACCCCAGCGGTTCAGCGGGGAGTAGGTGGTGATGCCCGCGCACAGCAGCGGGGCGGCGACGTCGAGGCCGATCCCTTCCGGGATGCGGCAGACGAAACCGTCCTTCACGACGATCTGACGGCTGTAACCGCCGTAGGTGTTCTCGCCGTCGAACCCGACGCCGTTGTAGGTCTGGATGTTGCCCTTGACGCAGAACTGCTCGGTGCCCGCGAGGCAGTACTCGCACTCGCCACAGGAATCGACCATGCAGCCGACCCCGACCCGGTCCCCGACCTGGTACTTCGTCACGTCGGAGCCGACCGCGGCGACGACGCCGGCGATCTCGTGACCGGGCACCATCGGGAAGATCGCGCTGCCCCAGTCCTCCTTCACCTGGTGGATGTCGCTGTGGCAGATCCCCGCGTACGCGATGTCGATCAACACGTCGTCCGGACGCAGGTCGCGACGCTCGATCGTCGTCGGCGACAGGGCGGCGCCCGGGGACGGCGCGGCGATGGCGTGCGTGGTCGTCGTCATGAAACCCTCCGAGAAAACAGTGAGACCATGTAAGAGGTCACTTACAACTAGCGTAAGAGGTCTCTTACATATTCCGCGACCGGGACGGTGTGATCCACGACATGGGCGGCAAGTACCACCACGGCGACCTTCGCGCCGAACTCGTGCGGGTCTCGCTCGACCTGATCGCCGAACAGGGACTCGACGCGTTCTCCGTCGCCGAGGTCGCCAGGCGCGCGAAGGTCAGCCCCGGCGCGCCCTATCGGCACTTCCCGGACAAGGAAAGCCTGCTGGCCGCCATCGCCGCCAAGGTCGCCTGCCAGCTGGCCGACCGGGTGCACGACGCCATCGAGGCCGAGAGCGAACCGGCCGCGGCGCTCGCCGCGGCCGCCGGCGCCTACACGGAATACCTGATCGAACGCCGGGCCGGAATGAACATCATCTACTCGGACGGCTTGCAGGGGCCGGAGCACGCCGCGCTGCACGAGCAGACCCGCCGCCTGACCGACCAGTTCGTCATGCTCTGCCTCACCGTGACCGACCGGCCGGAGGACGGGCTCGAACTCATGGAGCAGTTGTTCACCCAGGCGCACGGCTACGGCACGTTCTACCTCGACGGGGTCTTCACGAAACAGGGCTACTCCACGGAAGTCGTCGTCCGGAAATCGGTCGAGGCCGCCCGCGCCGCCATCGAAGGACGCGCGAAAATGTGACGTGATTCACGTCTGATTTGTCCGATTACCGGGGCTCCCCGCGCCGACAGGATGCGAAGCGCAATCCTTTCGACAGCGAGGAGAAACGCGTGAGCATCGGGCAAGACGTCGGATCGTGGCGGGAACTGGGCCGTCACACGAGCACCGCGGCGGTACTGGCGGGTGGCGTGCTCGTCGGCGCGATCACCATCTACGTGGCGGCGAGCCTGCTGCCGACGGCGATCCAGGACATCGGCGGACGACCGCTGTACGCCTGGACCATGACGGCGTTCCTGGTCACCCAGGTCGTCGCGACCATGCTGGTGGGTCAGGCGCTTTCGCGCTTCGGCGGCAAAGGTTCCTATCTGGCCGGTTTCGGTGTCTTCGCCGCGGGCTCGGTGCTGTGCGCCGTGAGCCCGTCGATGCCGGTCCTGCTGCTCGGCCGCGGGACACAGGGGCTCGGCGCCGGCCTGCTGACCGGGCTGGGCTTCGCGTTGATCCATTCGGCGCTGCCGCCTCGGCTGTGGAGCCGGGGCAGTGCCCTGATCTCCGCGATGTTCGGCGTCGGGAACTTCGCGGGCCCGGCGCTCGGCGGGTTCACGGCTCAGTTCGGTTCGTGGCGTTCGGCGTTCGCGGTCCTGGCCGTGGCGGCGGTCGCGCTGGCGATTTTCGTGCCTCGCGCGCTCCCCGACGGCGAACGTCCGGCGCAGGCGCCGCCGGTCCCGGTCGTTTCGCTGACCCTGATCGTCGGCGCGGCCGGAGCGGTGAGCGTGGCCGGGATCCTGTCCGACGTCCTCGCGATGGCCGCCCTCATCACGCTGGGTCTCGCGCTCGTGGGCGCGTTCCTGGTGACGGAGAACCGCTCGTCGGCGAGTGTGCTGCCCGCTTCGGTCTACCGTCGGGGTGCGCGGCCGCGATGGATCTACCTGACGATCATGGTGCTGGCGTCGGGCGTCGCGGTGGAGACGTTCCTGCCGTTGTTCGGCCAGCGACTGGGCGGGCTTCCTCCCGCGGCGGCGGGATTCTTCGCCGCCGCGCTGTCCTTGGGCTGGTCGGTGAGCCAGCTCGTCAGCGCTTCGGCCCGTAAGACACGACGGCTCGTGCTCGCCGGGCCGGCCTGTCTCGCGATCGGGTTCATCGTGCTGGGACTGCTGCAGACCGAACAGCCGTCGCTGCCCGTCGTGCTCGCCTGGCTGCCGGTGCTCTTCTTCGGTGGCACGGGAATCGGCATCGCGATGCCCCATCTGTCCGTCGCGGCGATGACCTCCGCCCCGGACGGCGAGGGCGGCCGGGCGGCGGCCGCGATCGCGACCGTGCTGACGATGTCGACCGCGTTCGGCGCGGCGGTCGCCGGCCTGCTGGTCAACCTCGGCGCCGCTTCGGTGGTCGCGTCGGCGAGGTGGCTGCTGTTCGGCTTCGCCGCCATTTCCGCGCTCGGCCTGCTCACCGCGCGCCGCGCCGTCTGAGTCCGGTCAGCTCCGGGAGCGCTTCGGGCGCACGCGCGGAAGCGCTTCCGGACACCCGCCGTCGCACCGGATGTGCGCCCAGACCAGTTTTCCGCCGCGCACCGGTTCACGCCGGGCACCCCATTGCACGGCGACCCCGTCGACGACGAGCAGGCCGCGCCCTCGCGGATCCTCGATCTGCGAACTACGTGCCCGGGGTTGTTCGACGCTGACATCCGCGACTTCGATGCGGACGGCGCACGGCGACACCCCACGCCACAACTGGATGTGTCGTGCGCCGCCACCGTGCACATACGCGTTGGCGACGAGCTCCGTCGCCGCCAGCAGGACGTCGTCGCGATGTCCCTCGCCGAGGTCGGGGAGGCATCTGACCACCCAGGCGCGCATGTCCGGCAACGCCCGTGGCGTCGTGGACCGCAGGTCGAGGACCCACGTTCCCGGCACCGGATGCTCCGCGATACTGATCATGGAGCCACCCTTCCCCTCGCGCGACCTCCCTGCTGAAGCCGCACAATCGGGTTACCCAGAACGTCCGCCGGTCAACCCGTGTCGAACCCGACACCGAAGTCAGCGCACCGCGATACCCGCCAGCACCGTCTTGACCACGGCTTCCGCGTCCGGCGAAGCGGTCACCTCCCGGCCGTGCGGGAGCAGAGCGGTCAGCACCGATTCGTGGCAGACACCGACCAGCATCGCCGCCGCCGTGCCGACATCGCCGTCCAGCCTGCCGAGTTCCTTTTCCGCACGCAGATATCCGGCGAGACGATCCCGCCAGGTCTCACCGTTCCCGGCCAGTTCCCCGAATCGCGCGAGCACGGCGGGGCGGGCGAGCAGCCCGGCGAACGCGGGCAGGATCGCCTTGTGCAGAGCCAACCCGTACGTCACCTGGGCGCGGAGATTGCCTTCGACCGTGGCCGAACCGGGCGACGGCAACTCACCGAGCCCGGCTTCGACCCGCCGCACGTGTTCCGCCAGCGCCTCGGCCAGCAAGTCCTCCTTGTCGGCGAAGTGGTTGTACAGCACTCCGTCGGCGACCCCGGCCGCCCGCGCGATGGCCCGCACCGTGAGTTCCGCGGTGCCTTGGGCGGAAATCAGGTCCGCCGCCGTGCCGATCAGATGCTCGCGCAGGCTCCGGCCGTCTTCGGTGTCGCGCAGCGCCGCCGCTTTCCTCGGTGACATCAGGATTTCGCCCTGACCAGCCACGCCGCGCCACGCAGCCGCACACCATCCGGTCCGTCGAAAGGCCGGAGCGCGACCGAAAGCGCTTCTCGCGCACCGTCCGCCGCTTCGGCGTCCACCTGGCCGAGGTGATACCGGACCGGGCCCCAGTCCGCGATGAACCCGGCAGCGTCGGAGACATCCCTTCCCCAGACCTGATCTGCCTCGACGCGCGTGGACGTGACGTCGAGGAACCCGGCGTCCGTCAGCACCGAGCGAGCCCGTTCGGGGTCGGCGAACGCTGTCGGGCCGGTGCCGTCCTCGCCGGTCGGGGTCGGCAGGAACGGTGCCAGCGCACCGAAAACGGTGCCGAGATCGGTTCCGGCGAGTGCGGTCATGCACAGGAACGCGAGCTTGCCGCCCGGCTTCAGAGCCCGGCGCACGTTCGCGAAAGCGGCGACCGGATCCGCGAAGAACGTCACCGCGAACCGGCTGAGCGCGACGTCGAAAACCCCTTCCCCGAACGGGAAGACCTGGACGTCGCCCTGCTCGAACTCGACGTTCGCGACGCCTTCGGCCGCCGCGCGGGCCCGTGCCCTGGCGAGCATCGGCGCGGAAAGGTCGATCCCGGTCGCGCCGCCGAGCGGGGCACGGACTGCGGCGAGCCGGGTGACCTGCCCGTTGCCGCAGCCGATGTCGAGCACCCGGTCCCGCTCGCCGATCCCGGCGGCGTCGAACAGGAACTCGTTGAACCCGCTGTTCACCGCGTCGTAGCGCGCGTCGTGCTCGGCCCAATGCCGTCCCTCGTAGCCATTCCACGCTTCCGACTGGGCGGTGTTGACGATGCCGGACATCCCAGAACCTCCTCCGTCATGAACACACGTTCATGAACATGTGTTCATACTGACGGAGGTCCGGTCCGGCCGTCAAGCTCCCGACCCGTCAGCACCGCGGCGGAAGCCAGCCGGGCGTGGTCACGACCTGACCAGGCGCCACCGGCAGCTGCGAAGTCCCGAAACGGAAACCGACAAGCCCGCCCGGGCAGACGCGCACCGCCCCGGGCCCGTCCTGGGTCCCGGATTCGCGCCAGGCCACCGGATCCAGCCCGACCCGCCAGACCTTCCAGAACGACGCGCCGTCCCGGTGGCCGATACAGGGATCCCCCACGGGCAGACCTTCGATTCGGCAGACGTAGCGGGAATCCCCGTACGGCCCCGATCCGCTCCCGAGCCGCACCGCGAGCCCGGAACGCTCGAGCGCGGTCCGCGCGTCACCGGGTGAGCCGGACACACACCGCACGAGCACACCGGCCTCCATGCCGACCGCGACGGTCACGCCTTCCGCCCCCTCGCAGGCGCCAGTTCGGGAAACCGGGTCCACCGCGGGAAAAAGGACCACCAGGCTGAGGAGCACCGTCAAGATCGACACGCCTTCGAATACTACGGGTGCCTCTTCGACTGCGCACAGTGAACATTCGGAGAAGATGTCGGAAATCGCCCTGGTCAGGGGACTTGCACATTCTTCGGCACAGGAAAAAGATGTGATCTTCTCGCGCGCACCACTCCATCGGGTGCGGCACCTCGAAAGGTTCAGAGCGTGACGCGCAGGCGCCTTACCGCATTCGTCGTTCCCCTCGCCCTCGCCGGATTCCTGCTCACCGCGGGCGGCACCGCCCACTCACGGCAGCCGTCACAGAGCCCGGTCGACATCTCCCCCGGCGCGATCAGGTTCGATCCGACCCTGCCGAGGCTGGACATTTCCTACGGCCGTTCGGATCTGGACCTCGAATACATCCGGAAAGACGCGTCGGACACCAACGGCTGCGGTACGAGAAATCACGAAGAAACCGAAGAGGCCTTCGTCAGGCCGGGCACCGGGCACGTCACACTCGCCGGGGTCCGCTACGAACTCGAACAGTTCCATTTCCACACCCCGTCCGAACACCGTTTCCGGGGCCGCGCCGATCCGCTGGAAATGCATTTCGTGCACCGCAGCGCCGCCGGGAAACTGCTGGTGATCGGGGTGCCCCTGCGCTCGGGCGCCGGATCGCCGGTGGATCGCGTCCTGGCGAAGCTCGCCCCGGAGTGCGGCGAAACGGTGGCGCTGGAGGACTTCGACCTCGCCACGCTCCTGCCCCGCGACCGGACCACGCTGCGGTACGACGGCTCGCTCACCACGGCCCCGTTCACCGAAGGCGTGCAGTGGTTCCTGATGTCCGAGCAGACCGTCACGCCGTCGACGATCGCGCGGTTCCAGGGCCTGTTCGGCGACGGCAACGCCCGCGCGCCACAGCCGCTCAACGGACGACGGCTGACGGTGGTGCCGCAGAGCTGAGGCTTCCGGCGTTTCATCGGGATTTCATGGGTTCGTCCTACGGTTCCGGGCACGGATCCGCGGCCGCGGACCGGTGGTCCACGAGGAGACGCGCATGAGCCCGGCGAGCCGGACCCCGTACAACATGGTGACGCCCCGGGACGACGCGCCGAGTCCGGGACAACGGGACGGGGTCGTCGGGCCGGGCTGGAGCTGGGCGGCGTTCTTCACGCCGTGGGCCGACGGCCGCCCGTCGCCGAAGTACCGGTGGACGCTGTTCGAGACCGCCGCTCACGCCGTCGAAGACCTTCGTCGCTGCCTCGAGGACAGCGCCGTCGGCAGGCGCGGCGCCCTCTGCGCCTCCGTGCTCCGCAAACGCGGCGCCCCAAGGGAATTGGTGCTGTGCGACGCCGCGGACTGGGCCTACGCCGTCCACGAGGTCCGCGCCGGGGTGCATCTGGCCGACGCCGCCGACACCTACTTCGCGCGCTGGCGGACGAGCATGGCGGGACACCGGTTCACGATCGTCAACGCCGGAGTACCGACTGTCTGGTGAGGTCCAGACCTTCCAGCGCGAGGGTGCGCTGAGCGGAATCGCCGTCGGGCCCGATGGTGGTGAGCACCCACTCGAAGTGTTCCCTGGCGGCCACCGGATCTCCCGCCGCGAGATGGGTGCGGCCGAGCCGGTTGCGGATCTCGGACTCCATTCCGACGATGGTCTCCTCGGTGACCGCCGTCAGCGCCCGCCGCTGGAGTTCGAAGGCCGCGTCGAGATTCCCCAGTTCCAGTTCCGCGGCGCCCAGCCGGGCGAGGCTGGTCGCGGTCAGCAGGCCGTCCGTGGTCTCCTCGGCGAGTTCGACGGACCGCCGGAGGTCCAGCACGGCTTCGGCGAACCTGCCGGTTTCGAGGCGGACGGTGCCACTGTGGCACAGCACCCTGGCCAGCATCCCGGGACTGCCGATCTCCTCGCTCAGCTCACGGGCGCGGCCGAGGTGACCGAGCGCTTCTTCGTGATCGCCCCGCAGATAGGCGAGATAGCCGAGCGCGGACAGCGACCGTTCGGCGAGCCACCGGTCCCCCACCTCCTCGGCGAGGACCATCACCCGCCCCATCGCGGGAATGGCGAGATCGTGCCGTCCCGCGATCAGATCCGCCATGGTGAGCCCGCCCAGCGCCCGCGCCTCGACGCCGCGGTCTCCGGAAGCCTGCCCGGCTCGCAGCGCGTCGTCGAACCAGCCACGCGCCCGGTCCAGCTGTCCTTGCATGGCGTAGGCGTAGCCGAGGCAGAACCGCAGCGACGAGACGAGACGTTCGTCTTCGGCCCGTTCCGCCAGCGGCAGCGCGATCTGCAACGCCGTCCGGCATTCGTGGTACCGCTGCTGGCGCGCGAGGTAGTCGACCAGGCCCTCGGCGACAGAGCACGCTAGGTCGTCGAGCCCGGCTTCGGCCGCCTGGGTCACCACCTCCGGCAGGTCACCGACGGCGTCGAGCCAGGCGGAAGCGTCACGCTGGCCGGTGAAAGGCCCGCCCGTCTCCAGCGGGAACCGCGCGACACCCCATTCGCTCGCCCGTCGAGCGGCGCCGAGATACAGCCCGTACACCCGTTTCCGGGCCGCTTCGGCGGCCTCTTCGGGCATCTCCCCGGCGAGCCGCCGGGTGTAGACGGCCACCAGGTCGTGCAGCCGGTAGCGACCGCTCGCCGGCTCCTGCACGAGGCTGGCGTCGACCAGGCTTTCCAGCCGACGCTCGGCTTCGGCCGGCGAGCAGTCCAGCAGGGCGGCGACCGAGAGCCGGTCGAATTCGGCCGTCGGAGAGAGGCCGAGCACGGTGAACGCGTCCTGCTCGGCGGGGCGCAGCTGTTCGTACGACAAGCGCAGCGCCACCTCGACGCTGCGGTCCTCGGCGGTCAGTTCGCCGAGCCTGCGCTCGTCGTCCGACATCCGGTCCACCAGATCCTTGAACGTCCACATCGGACGGTTCTGCAACCGGGCGCCCGCGATCCGCAGCGCGAGCGGCAGGCGCCCGCACAGCCCGGCGAGCGCGCGCACGGCGAACCGCTCCCCCTCCGCCCTCGGCGCTCCCACGATACGGCCGAGCAGCCGTTCGGCCGCTTCGAGACCCAGCGCGCCAAGGGAAACGCGGCGATCGGCGTCCAATCCGGACAGACGGCGACGGCTGGTCACCAGCACCCGGCTGCCCGGCCCGGACGGCAGCAGCGGACGCACCTGCCCGGCGGACTCGGCGTTGTCCAGCACCAGCAGCAACCGCAGGTGCGCGGTCGCCGCCCGCCACGACGCGGACAGCTCGTCGAGATCATCCGGCATGGCCACGTCCTCGACGCCGACCGCGCGCAGCAGCCGCCGCAGCGCGCGCTCCGGTGTCACCGGCTCGCGGCCTTCGGTGTAGCCGTGGAGATCCACGAACAACGCACCGTCCGGATAGGACTCGCGGAGCCGGTGGGCCGCGCGCACCGCGAGCGTGGTCTTCCCGGCGCCAGGGACGCCGTCGACGGTGTCGACCGAGACCGACTCCGGATCGCCGTCCTCGACGAGCAGGGCGAGTTCCCGGTCCCTGCCGACGAGTTCGCCGTTGGTGGCGGGCAGTTCGTTGCGGATCCGGCGGGACGGCTCCCGGCGCGGCGCGACACCGAGCAGCGCCTCGTCCCCGCGCAGGACCGCCTCCTGCACCTGCCGCAGTTCCTCGCCCGGTTCGACGCCGAGCTGCTCGATCAGCCGCTCGCGGACGTCGGTGAACACCTCCAGCGCCTCCGCCTGCCGCCCGCCGCCGTAGAGCGCCCGCATCAGCAACGCGGCCAGCGGCTCGCTCGGCGGGTCGGCGGACACCAGCGCCGAGAGCTCACCGATCACCTCGTCGAACCGTCCGAGTTTCAGCTGGGCCCGCAGTTTCCGGCGCAGCAACAGAAGCCTGCGTTCCTCCAGCCGTCGCCGCTCGCCTTGGACGAACGCGCCGGGCAATCCCGTCAGCGGCTCGCCGTGGAACAGCCGAAGCGCGTCGGCGAAGGTGTCCACCGCGGCGACGAGATCGCCAGATTCCTCGGCGGCGGCCGCGACGGCGGCGACCTCTTCCAGCCGGACCACGTCGAGTCGCACCCCGCCGCTGGCGAACCGGTAGCCACCGCGATCGGACACGATCACCGAGTCCCGCGGCTTCTCCCCCGAAGTGTCCAGGCATTGCCGCAACCGCCGGACGTACACCGGCAGCACGTTCGACTCCGGCGGCTTCTCCCAGAGCCCGTCGGTGAGTTCGTAATGGCTGACGGTGACGTCCGGGCGCAGCAGCAACCCGGCCAGCACGGCCTGTTGCCGGACCGGACCGAGGTCCAGCCGGGTCTCCCCATGCCAGGCCCGCAACGGGCCGAGCACCTCGAACCGCAGCTTCGAATCCGACATGACACCCCCATCGTTCCGCATCAGCCCGGCACCACGATCCCGTGGTCGAACGCGTACACGATCGCCGCCGCCCGGTCGCGCAACTGGAGCTTGGTGAAGATCCGGCCGATGTGGCTTTTCACGGTCACCTCCGAGATCACGAGCGTCGCGGCGATCTCCGCGTTGGTCAGTCCCCGGCCGATCGCCCTGAGCACGTCCTGTTCCCTCGGGGTCAGCAGTTCCGGTGAGCGCCCGCCGCTGCCGTTCCCGGCGGCCTGCCGGTACGCGGCGAGCACCCGCCCGGTGACCCCGGGGTCCAGCCAGGCGTCGCCCGCGGCGACCGCCCGCACGGCCCGGATCAGATCCTCGGCCGGGGAATCCTTGAGGACGTAACCGGCCGCACCCGCCCGCAACGCGTCGGCCAAGAGGTTGTCGTCGTCGAAGGTGGTCAGCGCGAGCACCGGCGGATGCCCGCCGGTCCGCCGCAGCCGCCTGGTCGCCTCGACGCCGCCGACGTTCTTCATCCGCAGGTCCATCACGATGACGTCGACCTCGTGCGCGGTCAGCGCCCCGGGCACCTCCGAGCCGTCGCCGCATTCCCCCGCGATGACGAACCCGTCGCGCCGCCGCAGGATGCGCCGCAGCCCGGACCGGACCAGCTCCTGGTCGTCGACCAGCAGCACCTGGATCTCGGCGGCGGTCACGGCTTGACCCCCGGCACGGTGACCCGCACGATCCATTGCCTGCCGCTGGGCCCGGCGCTGAGATCGGCGCCGAGCTGGGCCGCGCGGACGGCCATCCCCGCCAGTCCCGAGCCGTCTTCGGCCGTGCGCCGGACCACCGAGGAGAGAGTGTTGCTGACGACCAGGTCCAACCCCGAGCGGCCGGCGTTCAGCCGGACCTCCGCGGTCGCTCCAGGGGCGTGCTTGACGACGTTGACCAGTGATTCCTGCACGATCCGGTAGAGGCCCAATCCTTCCGAGGCGCCTACCCGGCCGAGGTCGCCTTCCTGTGTATAGCGCACCGCCAGCCCGGCGCTGCGGGTGCGTTCCACCAGCGTCGCGATGTCCTCGACGCCCGGCAGCGGGGCGCTGCCCGACGGGGAGTCGGCGAGCAGGCCGACCGTGCGGCGGATGTCGGCCATCGCGGCACGCCCCACCTGCTCGGCTTCGGTCAGTGCTTCGATCGCCTCGTCGACGTCGCGGTCCTGCTGCAGCGCGTGCCGGGCACCGGTCAGATGCAGCAGGGTGATGCTGAGCGAATGGCCGACGACGTCGTGCACCTCACGCGCGATGCGCTGGCGTTCGGCGAGCAAGGCCTTGTCCCGCGAGGCGTCACGGTTGCCGCGTTCGGCGTCCAGCACCCTGGTGTACCAGCGGACCATGAGCCCGCCGCTGAGACCGAGCAGGACCGCGACCATGTACACCGGCCCGCCGATCAGCCCGCCCCAGATCCCCGCCACGGCCAGGACCGCCTCGCCCGCGACCGCGACGACGGCGATCCCCCACGTCGTCCGCAGGACACTGCCCGCTTCGGTGGCCGCGACCAGCAGCAGCAACGGCGCGAAATCCGGGAGGGCGGGCTCGATGAGCAGGACCGCGGCCGCGGCGATCAGCGCCGCCATCCGCACCCACGGCACGACCCAGCCGGTGGCGGCCCAGATCAGCGGTGTGGCGATCACGAGCAGCCCGCCCAGCGCCACTGGTTCCGGCGGCGCCAAGGCGTCTCGCTGCACCAGCGCGATCACGGCGAACACCATGCTCAGCAGCGTGGAGGTCGCCGGAACCCACCACGGCAGGCTGAGCCCGGCCCGGGTGAGGCTGTCCTGCACCCGTGCCCGGAAGCGGTTCCGCAAGATCTCCAGCACGGCATCAGCCTAGGAAGTCCCGGTGAGCGCGTCATCGTGCGGCGGTCGGCACCCGTCTCCGCCCACGGTAGGAGGCCGGGAAGGCATGGACCGATGAAATCCGGATGAAACCCGGAGCGCTCATTCCTGGCTGAGCGCGACCCAGTTCAGTTTCTCCTGTTCTCGTTTCGGCAGGCCCGCGACGACGAGGTCGTAGGAGTCTTCGATCATCTCCCGCACGAAGCCGTCGGTCAGCGAACCGTCCATCTCGACGGTGTTCCAGTGTCGTTTGTTCAGGTGGTAGCCGGGGATGATCGCCGGATGTTCGGCGCGCAGCCGGACCGCCAGATCGGGCTCGCATTTGAGGCTGATCCGCAGCGGTTTCGCCTTGAGCGGGCCGAGCGCGAACACCTTGCCCGCGACCTTGAACACGCTGATGTCCTCACCGAAGGGGAACTCCTCACGGGCACCGGGGAAGCCGAGGCAGATCTTCCGGAGAGCGGCAGGTGTCATGGCGTTCAGGCTAACGGCGCCCACCGACAGAAACCTGTCCTGCCCGGGACGTTGACCGGTTGTCGGTGATTCACTGACGATGGGTGGAGCCGACTGGGTGGAGGCGAAACCGACATGCGCGTGAAGTATCTCGCCGTAGCGGGGATCCTGGTGCTGGGCTTGGTGCCGAGTGCCGCGGCAAGCCAAGTACAGGGCCCCGCCACGAGCGGCTGGGTGGGCACCTGGGCGGCGGCGCCCGCGGCCGGGGTGGCCGGGACCGACAACGGCTACCCGAACTTCTCGATCCGCAACATCGTGCACACCAGCGTCGGCGGGCACGAGGTCCGCGTGCGGCTGTCCAACGCCTTCGGCCGGACCCCGGTGCTGTTCGGCCGGGTGACCGTCGCGGTCGCCGCCGGCCCGGACACCCCGCAGGCCGTGCCCGGCACGATGCGCACGCTGACCTTCGGCGGAGACCGCGAGGTCACCGTGCCGCCGGGCGCCGACATCCTCAGCGACGGCGCGGCGCTGACCGTGCCGAGGGACGGCGACCTCCTGGTCACCACGTACACCCCGACGCCGTCCGGGCCGGTCACCTTCCACCCGCTCGCGACGCAGAACTCGTACTTCACCCGGAACGGCGACAAAGCGGCCGACGAGTCGGCGGCGGCGTTCCCGGAGAAGACCGCGGTCTGGCACTACGTGTCCGGGGTGGACGTCCGCGGCGCGGGGCTGCGGGGCAGCGTGGTGGCGATCGGCGATTCGATCACCGACGGGGCGAACTCGACCTGGGGCGCGAACCTGCGCTGGCCCGATCAGCTCGCCGACAGGATCAGCGCGCGGACGGGCGTGCTCAACGCCGGGATCAGCGGGAACCGGCTGCTGCTCGACGGCGGGAACTACGGGGTCAACGCGCTGGCCAGGCTCGACCGGGATGTCCTGAACCAGTCCGGGGTGCGGACGGCGATCGTGTTCGAGGGCATCAACGACATCCAGCAGACGCCGCATCAGGCCGACCCGAACAAGATCATCTCGGCGTTGAAGCAGATCGCGACGAGGGCGCACGACCGCGGTCTGCGGGTGCTGGGCGCGACGATCACGCCATGGAAGGGCTGGGGTTCGTACACGCCGCAGCTCGAGGAGACCCGGCAGGCGGTCAACCGGTTCATCCGGACCAGCAGGCTCTTCGACGGCTACATCGACTTCGACGCGGTGATCCGCGATCCGGCCGACCCGCAACGGATGAAACCCGAGTACGACTCCGGCGATCACCTCCATCCCGGCGACAAGGGCTTCACCGCCATGGCGAACGCCGTCCCGCTGCCCGGACTCCGCCAGGAATAAGGGCTGCGCCAGGCGGTTCCGTGGGGCACGATGAACTGATGGCGATCACGAATGATTAGCGGCGACAGCGGCACCCGTGCGACGGCGCGGCTGGTCCGGTTCGCCGAACACGAAGCGCGCGCCGAAACGCTCCGGGCACAGCTCGCGGATCTCCACGGAACGATCAGGCTCGCGAAGCGGACGTCGAACCTGTTCCGGGCCCGGACGGCGACCAGCACGCCGGGTTTGGATGTCTCGGGATTCACGCACGTACTCGACGTCGATCCCCTGGCTCGCACGGCCGACGTCGAAGGCATGGTCACCTACGAGCAGCTCGTCGACGCGACCCTGCCCCACGGGCTGATGCCGCTGGTCGTACCGCAGCTCAAGACGATCACGCTCGGCGGCGCGGTCACCGGCCTCGGTATCGAGTCGTCCTCGTTCCGCAACGGTCTCGTGCACGAGTCGGTGCTGGAGATGGAGTTGCTCACCGGCGACGGGCGGATCGTCGTCGCGCGGCCGGACAACGAGCACCGCGAACTGTTCCACGGCTTCCCGAACTCGTACGGGACGCTCGGCTACGCGCTGCGGCTGAAGATCGAACTGGAGCCGGTCAAGCCGTACGTTCGGCTCGACCACGTGCGGTACGAAGACACCGAGGAGTACTTCGCGGCACTCGGCGAAGCCTGCCGCAACGGGTCGGCCGATTTCGTGGACGGGACGGTCTTCGGCCCGGGCGAGCAGTACCTGACCCTGGGCACTTTCACCACCTCGGCGCCCGCGACCAGCGATTACACCTGGCTCGACATCTACTACAAGTCGATCCGCTCCCGCGAGACGGACCATCTGAGCGTCCGGGACTACCTGTGGCGCTGGGACACGGACTGGTTCTGGTGCTCACGGGCGTTCGGCGTGCAGAACCGGCTCCCCCGGCTGCTGCTGGGCAGGCGGCTGCTGCGGTCTTCCGTCTATTGGAAGGCGGTGGCGCTCGACCGCCGGTTCGGGATCGCCGCGAAGCTGCTCAAGCTGCGCGGGCTCCCTCCGGAGGAGACGGTCGTGCAGGACATCGAGGTTCCGCTCTCGCGCGCCGCGGAGTTCCTGGACTTCTTCCGCCGCGAGATCCCGATCAGCCCGGTGTGGATCTGCCCGCTGAAACAGCGGCCGGGTGGCGTGAACTCGCCGCTGTACGAACTGGATCCCGAAACGCTGTACGTCAACTTCGGGTTCTGGTCCGCGGTCCCGCTGGACCCTGGCGAGGAGCCGGATACGCACAATCGGCTGATCGAAGCCGAAGTGACGCGACTCGGCGGGCGGAAGTCGCTGTACTCCGACAGTTTCTATACCGAAGACGAGTTTTGGCGGCTGTACAACGGCGACGCCTACCGAACACTGAAGACGGCCTACGACCCGGACGGCCGCCTCCTCGACCTGTACGCGAAATGCGTGCGGCGGCGGTGACCCGGGCTGGGAGAAGAGAGAAGACCATGGCTGAGACGACGACCGTCGGGAAGATCTTCGAGCGGTTGCTCGGCCCGAGCGCCGAAGTGTCCATCACCGCCTACGACGGAAGCACGAGCGGCCCGGCCGACGCGCCGGTGTCGATCCAGGTGCGATCACCACTGGCGTTGACCTACTTGATGTCTTCACCGGGAGACCTCGGTCTCGCGCGGGCTTACGTGGCAGGCGCGCTCGATGTGGACGGCGACCTCTACTCGGCGTTGCGCGCGCTTGTGGCACAGGTCGATCAGCTCAGCACCGCGGACCGGTTGTGGCTGCTGCGCGAACTCGGGCCAAAGCACCTGCGCCGTGTCGCACCACCCGCCGAGGAACTGCCGAGCCGCGCCAAGCGTGTCTTCGACGGGCTGCGGCACTCGAAAGCGCGTGACAGCAACGCGATCTCGAACCATTACGACGTCTCGAACCGGTTCTACGAACTGGTGCTGGGCCCGTCGATGGCCTACACCTGCGCCGCGTATCCGTCCGCCGACGCCTCGCTGGAAGAGGCGCAGGCGCACAAATTCGACCTGGTGTGCCGGAAACTCGGGCTCAAGCCGGGGATGCGGCTGCTGGACGTCGGCTGCGGCTGGGGCGGGATGGTGGAGCACGCCGTCGCGAACTACGGTGTCGAGGCGCTGGGCGTCACCCTTTCGCGCGAGCAGGCCCAATGGGCGCAGAAGGACATCGTGACCAAGGGGCTCGCGGACAAGGCTGAAGTACGCCATCTCGACTACCGCGACGTCACCGAAACGGGCTTCGACGCGGTGTCGTCGATCGGGCTCACCGAGCATATCGGCGCGCGCAACCTGCCGTCGTACTTCCGTTTCCTCGCCGGGAAACTGAAACCGCACGGACGTCTGCTGAACCACTGCATCACCAACCCGGACACCTCCGTCCCGCACCGGTCACGCGGGTTCATCGACCGCTACGTCTTCCCCGACGGCGAACTGGAGTCGGTCGGCGAGATCGCCACCGCGCTGCACGACAGCGGGCTGGAGGTGCGGCATTCGGAGAACCTCCGCGAGCACTACGCCACCACCCTCGGCGCGTGGTGCGCCAACCTCGACGCGAACTGGGACGCGGCCGTCGCCGAAGCGGGCGCCGGGCGGAGCCGCGTCTGGGCGCTGTACATGGCCGCGTGCCGGCTCGCCTTCGAGCGGCGGGAGATCGAACTGCACCAGGTGCTCGGGGTGAAGGTCGGCCCGGACGGTGACTCGGGGATGCCGCTGCGGCCGGACTGGGGCGTGTAGGAGGTCAGTGCCGGAAGGCTTCGGCGAGCCACCACGAGCCGCCGTCGTCGGCGATCTTGGCGTCGATGACGAGCGGCGCGTCCCGTGGCCCGCCGAGCCAGTCCGTGACGGCGGTCAGGTCCTCGACCGATCGCACGGTGACCCCGGCGCAGCCGAAACCGCGTCCGATCGCCGCGATGTCGGTGTCGGGGAACCGGACGGTCGTCATGTCCGCGTCACCGAAATGGTGGATCTCGGCGCCGTACGCGGCGTCGTTGTAGACGATGACCACCAGCGGAATCCGTAGCCGCACGGCGGTTTCCAGCTCGGAGACGGCCATGTGGAACCCGCCGTCGCCGACGCCGAGCACCGGTAGCCTGTCCGGCCGCGCCAGCGCCGCGCCGATCGCCGTTCCGAGGCCGAGCCCGATACTTTGGAACGCCTGGGTGAAGCAGAAGCCGTTCTCATCGGGGACGGACAGGTACGCGCTCGGGTAGCCCATGAAGTTGCCGGAGTCGATCGACACCACACGTTCGGCGGGCAGGATCTCGTCGAGACGGCGGCTGAGCGTGCGCGGATCGATCCTCCCGTCGCCGGATAGGTCGTTATACGGCACGTCGTTCCACCGTGTTCCCGTTCGGTCTCGCTGAGCGCTGTGGCCACGCTTCTTGAGTTCGATGTGAACGTCCGCGGCCGTGCTGGCGACGTCGCCGACGACACCGAGGTCGATCCGCCGGTGCGCACCGAGCGCGGCCTGCTCGACGTCGACCTGGACCAGCCGGGCGGCCGGGCCGAGGAGCGTGCCGTGCCGGGTGGTCCACATGTTCAGCGCGCAGCCCCAGCCGATCACGAGGTCGGCGTCCCTGATGAGGTCCGCCGCTGGTGGCGACGAAAAGCCGCCCGCGATCCCGATCGAGAAGGGATCGTCGTGGAAGAGGCCGTGCGCCACCGCCGAAGTCGCCAGCAGCGCGCCGGCCACTTCGGCGAGGTCTGTGAGCGGTGCGGAACTGGCTCTGGCCCCGCGGCCGGCGATGAACACCGTCCGCCGTGCCTCGACGATGAGGTCGGCCAGTTTCGCGACCGCCTCGCCGCTCGGGCGGATCGGCGCCGGACCGGAGATTTCCGGGGCCGGGACCGCTTCGGGCGCCTCCTGGGCTTGGACGTCGAGCGGAAGGTTGAGCAGAACGGTCCGTCGCTGCTGCACCGCCGTCTGATAGGCGCGGACGGTGTCGGCGACCGCGGTGCGCGCGCCGTGCACGCGTTCCGGCACCGCGCCGACGGCGTCCGCGAGCGCGTCCTGGTCGATCCGGAAGTTCGACAGCACCGCCGAGGCCGCGGTGTCGCCGGCCAAGACGATCATCGGGGTCCGGCTCTTGGCGGCCTCGGTGATCCCGGTGAGGGCGTTGGTCAGACCGCAGCCCTGATGGAGACTCAGCACCGACACACGGCCGCTCATCCGCGAGTACGCGTCCGCCATGCTCGCCGCGCCACCTTCGTGCCGCGCGGCGACGAACCGCACTCCGCCGGACCGCAATCCGTTGGTGGCCTCGAAGTTGCCGCTGCCCACCACCCCGAACGCCGCACCCACGCCGAGTTCGGCGAGGGTGCGGCCGACCAGTTCCGCGACGTTCATGCCCGCTCGACCAGCGCGTAGACCCTGGAGGGACTGCCGGAACCGCCGACGATCGGGAGCGGGCTGACGACCAGCAGCGATCCGGTTGACGGCAGGCTCGCCAGGTTCCGCAACTGGGTCAGGCCGTGTTTTCCCGCGCCCAGAAGGAGTTCGTGACAGGGGAAGGCCGGTTCGAGAGCGAGGGCCTGCCCCGCGTCGGTGCCGACGGTCTCCACCCCGAACCCGGTGATCGGCGCCTCCTCCGCGAGCCAGCGAGCGCACTCCCCCGAGACACCCGGCGAATGCGGACCGTTCTCGTCGTTGTTGAGAAAGGCCTCCTGGTCGTGCGAACGAGCGTCCCAACCCGTCCGGTAGAGCAACCAGCCGCCGTCGGGCAGGGGCCCGTTCACGCGCTCCCACTCACGGATGTCTTCGATGGAGAGCAGGAAGTCCGGGTCTTCGGCCGCGCGGGCCGACGCGTCGAGCACCACGGCCGGGGCGACCAGCGTGCGCAACGGCACCTCGGAGACGTCGTGGCCGTCCTTTCCCGACACCCAGTGCACGGGGACGTCGAGATGGGTCCCGGTGTGCTCCCCGGTGTGGATGTTGTTCCAGTACCAGCGCGGCCCGCGTTCGTCGTACCGGCTGATCTCCTCCAGTCCGAACGGGATCGTGTTCGCGAACGGCTCCGGCAACTGGAGGATCGGGGTGCTCGCGCTCAACGGGGCGGTGAGGTCGACGACCTCGATCGCGCCCGTGGTGATCGCGGAGTTCAGCTGGGCCAACAACGACATGCGTGCCTCCCGGAGTGACTGCGGCGTCTTCGGTCACCTTAGGCGGGTTTCGGGGGTGACGGGATGGCTTGCTTGTCGGTCGTCACCGGTACATTGCGGCGTGCGCTCTGGCGAGGAGAGGAGAACGTCCATGGTGGAAGTGGCACTGCGGCCGGTCGAGGATGACGATCTCGACGCCTTGTTCGACCAGATGCGTGACCCCGAATCGGTCCGGATGGCCGCGTTCATCGCCAGAGATCCCAACGATCGCGAAGCGTTCGACCTCCACATGGCTAAGTTGAGGACTTCGCCGGACATCATCCTGCGCGCGGTGACCGGCGACGGACGCTTCCTCGGCACCGTCGGCAGTTTCTTCGTGGAAGGCGACGCGGAAGTCACTTACTGGATCGACCGTTCGGCTTGGGGGCGAGGAATCGCCAGCCGAGCCCTCGCGCTGTTGCTCGACATGGTCGAGGTCCGTCCCGTGTATGCCCGCGCCGCCAGCGACAACCTCGGATCGCTTCGGGTCCTGCAGAAGGCGGGCTTCAGTGTCATCGGCACCGAGAACGCCTACGCGTCCGCTCGGGACGCCGAGATCGAGGAAACCGTCTTGCGCCTTGACCGTTGAGGAGCGTACCGGTCTGCGGGTCCCGACGGCGGTCTTCACGACAGTTTCTCCTTACTCCTCAACAACACCTGGCCGCTCGAGGTTGCCATCGTGCTACAACAGGTGATAGTCGGCGGGGTCCGCTGCCCTCGTTTGCAGCGTCGCAGTGATTTCCGTCGCCGATCCTCCGAGGCTTCTGCTCGGTTGTGCGATAGCTTGCCTGCCATGAGTGAGCGCGGATCCGTTGTCTGGCCTCCGACCCCGATCAAGACCGAGCGGCTGGTGCTCCGCGAGTCCGAGGCACGGGACCGAGCGGCGTTCATCGAGCTGTTCGCCTCGCCGGAGGTGGGCGCCTACATCGGTGGCGCTCAACCGCGTGACGAGCTCGAACGCACGAGACCCGAGGTACCGGGCCGACGCTTCGGACTATTCGTCATCGAACTCCACGGATCGATGATCGGCATGATCACGCTCGATCAGCGCGACGCGGAGCGTCCGGGTCACGTCCGTCCGGATGGCGGGGAGACCGAGCTCGGCTACCTGTTTCTGCCGCACGCATGGGGACGCGGGTACGCCGCGGAGGCGTGCGTGGCAACGCTCGGTTGGTTCGCCGACGCGCTTCCCGGTGAGCCGGTGGTGCTCTGTACGCAGGCTGCCAACGTCCGCTCGATGCGACTCGCGGCGAAGCTGGGATTTATCGAGGTCGAGCGGTTCGAGGAGTACGACGCAGAGCAGTGGTTCGGCGTCTGGCACTCCCCATCACCCCCTGGATTGACAGATAATGTTGCCTGATACATATCGATAGAATGCGAAAACCATTCTAGAGGTTCTTTCGCGTTCGCACACCTGTTCGATTACTGGTATTCTTGCGGGGTGTCCAGCCAACGCATCCTCGAACCGCCACACGAGCTGTGGCGTGCCGGTGCACGGGAGCTCGCGCACGGCGTGGTCGAGCGGTTGTCGCTGGCACGACAGGCGTTGGCGGAGGTCGGGCAGTTCCTGGTCGAGATCGAATCCCGCGGTCCGATGGAGTTGTTCGGGCATGGTTCGACGGCGGGCTGGTTCGCCGAAACCGCCCGCATCAACCCCAAAGAAGCCGGCGACACCGTGGCCCGCGCGCTGGCGGTGAACGAAAGCCGCAACCTGGACGGCACCCCGGCCCCCGCTTTCGCCCCCATCGCCGGTGCCGCCGCCGCGGAAGGGGACCTCGGGCACCAGCAGCTCGACCCGATCCTCGCCGTGCTGAAGAAGGTCCCCGCCGACGTGTCCGCCGAAGACCGGACCGGCGCGGAACAGATCCTGGTGGACCTGGCTCGCCACGCCGGACCACAACAGATCACCAACGTCGGCGCCGAACTCTTGGCGCATATGGATCCCGACGGGAACGAACCCAAAGACGAGGACCTGAAACCACCGTCGCGCGAGGTGCATCTTCACAAACGGGATGACGGCTGGTGGCGACTCAATGGCTTACTGGACCCGGAATTCGGGGCCCGCGTCAACGCGCTGTTCGACACCTGGGGACAGCGAAGACCCGTCGACGAGGACGGCAACCGTGATCCCCGCACCCCCGGCGAACGCCATGGGGACGCCTTGTTCGACGCGATCCACTACGCGATGACCAACGACAAGGCCCCCACCCTCTCCGGGGACCGCACCACCGTCGTAGTCACGATTCCCCTGGAGACCCTGACCTCAGGACTCGGGTCGGCCTGCGTCGACGGGGTCACCCAGATCACCGCACGGCACGCCCGCATGCTCGCCTGCGACGCCAAAATCATCCCCGCCGTCCTCGGCTCCGAGAGCGAACCGCTCGACATCGGCCGCGCCGCCCGCAGCGTCACCCCAGCGCAACGCCGGGCCTTGAACCTCCGGGATCGCGGCTGCGCCTTCCCCGGCTGTCACCGAAGACCCAAGCACTGCGAGGCCCACCATATTCTGCCCTGGGGCCAACTCGGCGACACCGACCTGAACAACCTCTGCCTGCTCTGCCGCTACCACCACATGGTCATCCACGGACAATCCGGCTGGAAAGTCCAGATCACCAACAGCCGACCCGAATTCATCCCACCGCAATACCTCGACCCGCTACAAACACCCCGCCACAACCACCGCTGAACCCGAGAAGCCCGCCGACCACACCGGCGACGGGCCCCTCGGCATGCCCAAAGGCCAGCCCTACTGCGATTGCTGCTGCTGACTCGGCAACGTCCCCGCAACCGACGAAGAACACGATCACCGACCACCCAAATGAACGAGCCGACTCCCCACCGAGTCTCGCCACCACCGTGGCGCCGGCGCCACGGTGATGCCCTCCGGGCAATACACCCCTCGGCATGCCCTCGCTCAGTTGAACCAGGTCCCGAACATCGAACTCTGCGACCGCCCCGCCAACCGTTCGCCAAGATCGACCGCTTGCGCCTCTGTGAGCAGACAGATGTAGTCGGTGACGGCCCGAGCGCACCTGGCCTCCTTGTTCTCCTTGAAAGTCCCTTTCGCCGCGTCGTCACACTCGATGTCGCGATAGATGACACGGAGCTGAATGGGGATCTTCGGACTGTCCGGTGACTTCTCCAGACACGTGAGCAGCCGGTCGAAGAGCGAACCGATGATCCTCTTCTGACCTTCCTGTTGGATGGCCAGCGGCGGCCTGTCGATCACGTAGAACCACGTGAGTTCCTTCAGCGCGGCGACCCGGTATTGGCTGTCTTGATCGACCTCTACGTAAGGAGGTTCGTCGAGGAGCCGGATCGCCTCCACGAACCGGGTGAGGTGCCCACTCGTGATCTTGTTCATCTGAACACGGTTCTCCCGGGTGTCCCAGCACTGCGTTTGAAGGCTCCCGCCGAACTCTTTGACCACCACGTCGATCTGCTCTTGAAAGCGGTATTCGTTGAACCCCTTGAGCTTCCTCAGGCGGTGACGGCCGTGCTCGAATATGCGGTCCTCGTCGACCGACAGGTGGTGCAGCGGGATCAGCCCTGCCCGGAAGTAATCTTCGAGATCATGCGTCGCGTAGCTGATGTCGTCGGCCCAGTCCATCAGGATCGCGTTCGCGGACCTCAACTCACCGCGGCAGGACTTCCTCGCCCAGTCGAAGTCCTTCCGTTCGGTCTGATAGGCACCCCATTTGTCGCCGTAGCCGAGGTTGGTCCACGAAGTCGTGGCCTTGGCCGAATCACGCGGTTTGAGGCGCGGGTACTTGAGGATGGCGTTGAGCGTCGCCCGTGTCAGGTTCAAACCCGTGTGGTCCATCTTCCGCCGCGCGAGTTTCGTCACCACACGGAAGGACTGTGCGTTCCCCTCGAAACCTTCCAGCCCCTTGATCTGGGCGAGGCGCTGGTCGAGGATCTCCTCCGCGACGTGGCCGAACGGCGGATGCCCGATGTCGTGCACGAGCCCAGCCGTCTCGACGACGTCCTCGTTCAAATCCGATCCCGGAGGGAACGCCCCAGCACCGCCCTGTTGAGCGCGGAGGTGCTGCACGAGTCTTCGCCCCATCTGCGCGACCTTCAAGCTGTGCGTGAGCCGGTTGTGCAGCACCAATTGCTCACTTACCGCGGCAACCTGAGTCACCCCGGCCAGCCGCCGAAAGGCGGATGAATAGAGCACTCGATCCCGGTCGCGCTGATACGCGTCCCGATAAGCCTTCTTCTCCGGTACTTTGTGGCGCCGGGCAGTTCCCTTCGACATGGTCCCCTCCTCGTTCATAGCTCAAATAGCCTTGAAAAGGAGGCGGAGAACGATAAGGAACCGTTAACGTCCTAATCGGAGAGACCACGCATCGGTACTCGTTCGCGACCGAACCGCAACCCCGGATCAGGCCACCATCACCAAATCCAGCCCCCGCACCCGTTCCCGGTCCGCGATGACGTCGATCTCGCTGATCTTCCCGTCCACGAACGCGAACGCGAGCACCACCGAGGGCCGTCCTTCGTCGGCCATCACGAGGCCGATGCCGCCGTTCACCAGCGCGAGCTGGGTGACCGCCGCGCGCACCGAAGCCGCCGCCGCGCCACGAGCCACCACACTGGCGCCGCGCAGGAAGATCGGCTCGCGCGAGGGGCCCGCCGCCTTGTCCGCGCGGAGGACGACGTCGGGGTGCAGGAGTTCGAGGAGCGCTTCGAAGTCTCCGCCGCGGGCCGCGGCCAGATAGGCGTCGACGACTTGGCGACGTCGTGCGAGGTCCGGTTCCGTGGCGGTGGGACGACCTTGGACGCGGCGCCGGGCGCGGCTCGCGAGTTGCCTCGCGGCGGCCGGGGTGCGGTCGATCAGCGGGGCGATCTCGTCGAACGGCACCGCGAACATGTCGTGCAGGACGAACGCGAGCCGTTCGGCGGGCGCGAGCGTGTCCAGGACGACCAGCATCGCCAGCCCGACCGAGTCGGCGAGCACCGCGTCGGCGGCGGGATCGGCGGAGGAGTCGACCGGTTCCGCGAGCCGGTCGTCGAGTGGTTCTTCCCGCCGGTGGTCGCGCGAGCGCAGGACGTTCAGGCACACCCGCGCCACCACCGTGGTCAGCCAGCCGCCGAGGTTCTCGATCTCGTCCGCGTCCGTGCGGTTGAGCCTCAGCCAGGTGTCCTGGACGGCGTCTTCGGCCTCACTGGCCGAGCCCAGCATCCGGTACGCCACCGCCCGCAGCCTGACGCGGTGTTCCTCGAAACGTTCAGTCAGCCGATCCACCGCTCATATCTAACAGCCACCGAGATCGTCGGTGAACCGCACGCCCGAAGACCGGTACGACGCGGCCCGTTCGGCGGCGGCCTGCGGAGTCAGCACCTCGTTCTTCGCGTAGTAGACCCAGTCCACCTGTTCGAGGTAGGTGCTCGTGCCGCCGCTGTGCTGCGTGAGGTCGATGAACCACTGGTTCACGTTGAGGGACATGTTCTGCCGCGGGTACACGTCGAACGGCCCGCTACGGTCGTGGTCGGCCACGAGGGCGTCGTCGATGTAGTACCTCACATGGCCGTCCGACACCGTCGCGACGACGTAGTGCCAGCCGTCGATGCTGCGGCGCTGGCTGTCACTCTTGTTCTCGGCGTACCAGGGGTCCGGCGTGTAGGTGTGCCAACTGGTCTGGAAGTTCACCGGCCCCGCCTCGCCCCATCCGCCGTTGGGCAGGTACTCCGAGAAGTCCAGCTCGCTGTAGATCGGGTCGTTGTCGTAGCGGAGCGGGCTGATCGTGAAGAACGTCTGGTTGATCCGGTCGCCGTCAGGGCCGGACGCCGGCGCGTCGGAGAAGCGGATGCGGGCCGCGTACGTGCCTTCGAGGAACCGTCGATCGGGTTGCATGATCTCGGTCTGCGTCGTGCCCGCGGGCGTGCCGTCGGTGGTGGAGGCGAGTTGCAGCACCTTGTCCCCGTCGGACGTCGGGAACGTGATGCCCTCCGGAGCCCAGCGCGCCCCTCCGACACCGGGGCCGCCGGCTCCGGACCGTACTTGCCAGCCGTGCTGAGACAAGAGCCCGTCGGTGTGCGAGCCGTAGTGGAAGTCGTCGAACAGCGCCCCGCAACCGGCCGCTCCCGCGGCGGCGCCCGGCGCCAAACCCAGTGCGGCGACCGACAACGCCGTGACGGCGGCGGCGCGGAACTTCCCTGAGGTCGACATCTCGTCTCCTTTACCACTGGTCAGTTTCTTTCCACCGTCGCCCGGTGAAGTGGTAAAGTCAATAGGTCTAGACAACTTGTCCACCAGCCAATTCACGCTGACCACTGGGTAGGCTGTGGTCATGCGGCGAACAGAGGTCAAGGATCGGCTACGCCAGCTCATCGAGCGGCGGCAGCCGGGTGAGGTCCTGCCTTCGGAACGCGCGCTGAGCACCGAAATCGGCGTCTCGCGCCCCACTTTGCGGGCCGCGATCGACGAGCTGGAGCGCGACGGTCTCGTGGTCCGCGAGCACGGCCGGGGCACGTTCACCGCGCCGCGCAAGATCTCCCAGGACCTCATGCCCGCCACCGGCCGCGAGCAGTTCGCGCCGCCCGCCGAGGGCGACTGGACGAGCCGGGTGATCGACTTCGCCACGCCCCTGGCGGGCGCCCGGCTCGGCAAACGGCTCGAGGTCTCCCCCGGCCACACGCTGGTGGCCGTCACCCGCGTCCGCGTCGTCGAAGAGGCGCCGATGGCGATCGAACGGATCCTGGTCCCGCGTGACCTCGTGCCCGACATCACGGCCACGGGTTTCGAGTCCGGCTCGTTCTACGAACTGCTCCGCACGCGGTACGAGGTCGTGCCGGCGACGGCCGTGCAGATCATCGAACCGACCGTCACCGACCCCGACGAATCCGGCCTGCTCGGCGTCCCGCAGCACTCCCCCGCGCTGCTGTTCGAGCGCACCACCCGCGACGCGAGCGGCCGCGTGATCGAATACACCCGCTCGATCTACCGGGGCGACCGCTACCGGATCACCTCGCATCTGACGTTCGACCACACCTCGGGCTGACTCCGGCGTGCCGGGGCCGTCGTAAGGAGAGTCCGTGTAAGACTCCCGGGCGATGTACACCCCGTCCGATCTCGCCGACCTGCTCGAATGCGAGCACCGCAGCGTCCTGAACCAGGCGCTGGCCGCCGATCTCCCCGGGGCGCCGCGGCCGGGCTCCGGGCCGGATCAGCTCGCGGTCACGCATGGACGCGCGCACGAGGCCGCGACGCTGGACAAGCTTCGCGGCGAGCGGAGCGCCGTCGTCGAGATCGATGAACGCGATCCGGTCGTCGCCGCGAAGGCCACCGAAGAGGCGCTTCGGGCCGGTGCTCCGGTGATCTACCAGGCGGTCTTCCACGACGGCGAGTTCTCCGGCCGGGCCGACTTCCTGATGCGGGACGACGAAGGCCGCTACGAGGTCTACGACACGAAGCTGGCCAGGCACGCGAAGCCCGCCGCGGTCGTGCAACTGACCGCGTACGCCGACGCTCTGCGCCGGGCGGGCTGGCCCGCCGGCCCGCGGATGCACCTGCTGCTCGGCGATCACAGCACGCGCTCGTTCCGCGTCGACGACTTCCTTCCGCTGGTGGACCGGCTCCGCGCCAGGTTGCGGAACCGACCGCCGACCCTGCCGGTCCCGCTCTGGGCCGACGAGCGGCCCGCGTGTGGCGGCTGTTCCTACGCCGCGCACTGCGCGAGCGCCCGCGAAGCCGATCGCGACCTTTCTCTGGTCGCGGGGATGCGCGGCGATCAGCGACGCAAACTCGTCGCCGCGGGACTCGGCACCATCGACGCGCTCGCGGCCGCCGCGCCGGAAGATCGGCCGCGCGACATTTCGACGACATCCTTCACCACGCTGCGCGCCCAGGCCGCGATCCAGGTCCGGCAGGACACCACCGGGCAGATCGCCTACGAGGTCATCGATCCGGACGCGCTGGCCGAACTGCCGCCGCCCGCGCCCGGTGACGTCTTCTTCGACATGGAGGGCGACCCGTACGCCCTGGCGGGCGAAGGACTCGAATACCTCTTCGGCGCCGTGACCGACGACGACGGCACGAAGTTCACGCCGTTCTGGGCGCACAACCGGTCGCAGGAGAAGCGGGCCTTCGAAGAGTTCGTCGACTTCGCCACCGCGAGGCTCGCGGAGCATCCCGGTTCGCACGTCTACCACTACGCGCCGTACGAGGTCACCGCGATCAAGCGGCTCGCCGCCGTGCACGGTACCCGCGAAGACGCCGTCGACCATCTGCTGCGCAGTGGCGGTCTGGTGGACCTGTATTCCGTGGTGCGCAAGGCACTCCGGGTCTCGCAGCGGTCGTACTCGATCAAGTACCTCGAACCGCTTTACATGCCCGAGGCCCGCGACGGCGACGTCAAGACGGCGGTTTCGAGCATCGAGGCGTACGAGGAATACCTGACGCTCACGGCTTCCGGCGAGACCGAACACGCGGACGAAGTGCTGCGAGGAATCAGCGACTACAACGAATACGACTGCGTCTCCACGCTGCGGCTTTTCGAGTTCCTCCACAAGATCCGTGTGGACGAGGGGATCGCGCTCGCCGAGCCGCCCGAAGAGTCCGATGTGGACGCTCTGCTCCGTCAGACCGAGGAGGACGTCGCCGCCCAGAAGCGCGCCGAACGCGCGGCGCAGCTGGCCGCGCTGGTCGATCCGCTGCTGGACGGGCTGCCCGACGATCCGGCCGAGTTCACCGGTGAGGATCGCGCCCGCGCGCTGCTCGCCGCGTCGGTCGGCTATCACCGCCGCGAGACGAATCCGGCGTGGTGGGAGTACTTCCGCCAGCTGGCCGCTCCGCTCGGTGATCTGGAGACCGACAACGCCTGCACCGTCCCGGTCTCGCTGGAGGCCGGGGAATGGGTGCCGCCGTCGGGCCGGGTCCGCAAGGCGAAACGCTCGCTGGTGCTCCGCTGCGATCCGGACCGGCCGCACCCCTTCGCCCCCGGCGACGACGTCCGCCTGCGATACGGGGCGGCCGCGCGGGACGCAAAGGTCGTCTCGGCCACCGCCGTCGAACTGACCCTGGAAGAAAGCTGCCCGCCCGACGAGACCACCGCCGACCGGCCGGTCGCGGTACTGCCCGGGAGCCCGGTCCGCCCCTCACCCAAGGACGACGCCGTCGCGGACCTCGCCCGCCTGGTCGTCGACACACTGCCGACGTTGCCCGCTCATCCGGGCATCGACCTGCTCCGGCGCACGACACCCCGGCTTCGCGACGACAAGCCCCTGCCCGAACCCGGGACCGACCTGGTGAACACGGTGATCGAGGCCGTCGAGGCGCTCGACGGTTCCGCGCTCGCCGTCCAGGGCCCGCCGGGCGCGGGCAAGACCTACCTGGCAGGCAGGCTGATCGCGAAACTCGTGCGCGCGGGCAAGACGATCGCCGTCACTTCGACCAGTCACAAGGCCGTGGAGAACGTGCTGTCCGCCGCGCTGAAGAACGCGCCGGATCTGCCGTGCGCGAAACGCGCCAAGCGGACCCCGGATCCGGCCGCGCCGTGGGAGCAGCCGAAGACCAATCCCGCGCTGGTGAAATGGCGCGAGGAGCACGACACCGGCCATCTGGTCGGCGGGACGGCCTGGACGTTCGCGAACGCCGCGATCCGGGAAGAGCCGTTCGACCTGCTGATCATCGACGAGGCGGGCCAGTTCGCCCTCGCCGACGCGCTCGCGGTGTCGATGTGCGCCAAGAATCTCCTGCTGCTGGGCGATCCGCAGCAGCTGCCGCAGGTCGTGCAGGGTACGCATCCGGCGGGCGCCGAGGCGTCCGCGCTCGGGCATCTGATCGGCGAGGCGGACATCATCCCGGCCGAACTCGGTTACTTCCTCGACGAGACCCGCCGGATGCATCCGGCGGTCTGCGCTCCGGTGTCGAGACTGTCCTACGCGGGCCGACTGCACTCGCATCCCACGGCGGCCGAGCGGGCGATCGACGGTGTCGAGCCGGGCCTGTACCTCGCCGAAGTCGACCACCACGGCAACACGACACGGTCGGTCGAGGAGGCCGAGGCGGTCACCGCCCTGGTCGCCGAACTCCACGGCCGCGCCTGGACCGATCACGGCGAGCCCCGGCCGCTCGGCGACGAGGACATCCTGGTCGTGGCGCCGTACAACCTGCAGGCCAGGGTCGTCGCCCGGGCGCTGGACCAGGCCGGTCACCCGGGCGTCCGGGTGGGCACGGTCGACCGGTTCCAGGGGCAGGAGGCGCCGGTGGTGATCACCACGATGACGTCGTCTTCGGCGGTCGATCTGCCGCGTGGCCTGGACTTCCTGCTCTCCCGCAACCGGCTCAACGTGGCGCTCTCACGGGCGCAGGCGCTCGCGATCGTGGTCTGCTCGCCGCGGCTGGTCGAGGCCGACATCCGCACGGTCGACCAGATGCGGCTGGTTTCGGGCATGCTCGGGTTGATGACCGAAGCCGTGCCGTGGCACGCAGGACGGAGTGGACGATGACCGAGAACAAACCGGACAAGGAAATCCTCGACGCCGAGATCGTCGAAGAGACCCCGACCGCGCCGGTCGAGGTCCCGGAGCCGGATTACAGCGAGGGCGGTGTGCCCTCGTTCGACCACGTGCGGGACCGGATCGAGCAGCGGTACACGACATCGCTGGGCTCGACCGAGCTCGCCGGCCTCGGCGGCAAGGAAGACGTCGCCTCGCTGGACAAGAAGATCGCCGACCGGGACAAGGCCGCCAAGGACAAGCTGGCCGAGATCCGCCGCGCGATGCGGGAGCAGTGAGCTAACCCCAATGCGGTGAACCGGCCTTCACCGCGATGGCCCGCGCCTTCCGGTAGTGCTCGGCGGCTTCGGGAAGACCGAGTGCCGTGGCCAGCTCACCGAGGTACCACGCGACCGGGCGAAGGGTGAGCATCCCGCTCTCGGCGCCGGCGATCTCTTCTTCGGCGGGCAGGAGCTCTGCGTACAAGCGTTCCATCGCAGTCCGGTCACCGAGCTCGATCGCGATGACGGCGTGCAGACAGGTGCGGGCCTCGAACAGCAGGTCCCTTGGCGAATCCGGGATCGGCGGCACCGGGCGGCACCAGCTTTCGTACGCGCCGTAGCTCTCTTCCCGTGCTTCCGGCGGCAAGCCACGCTGGATCCGGTCGCAGTACAGGGCGAGCGCGAGGATCCCGTTGTCCACTCCGGACATGGCCGTCCCGGCGAGCCCCGCCGCGGCGGCGCGATAGGCGGCTTCCCCACCGGGACCGGTCATCGCGGTCCGCATCGCGCGATACCACCGAGTGAACACTCCGACGAGCGGAAGGCCGTATCGCTCGCCGAGTTCGTCCGCCGCCGCGGCGTGCCGGTCCGCGGCGGCGAAATCGGCGAGCGCGCTCTTCGCTTGCAGGAGCACGAGGTGTCCGAGCACCTCGAACGTCACCAGCCCGTGCCGCGCGGCGAGATCGACAAGTTCAGCGCCGATCGCGGCCCGCTCGGGGGCGAGCCCCGCACGGTCGAAGGACTGCAGGAACCGGGCGTTGAGCGCGAACGCCAGCAGCGCCGGATCTTCGAGCTCGCGGGCGAGCGCCTCGGCTTCCCGGGCCGCGTCGCGAGCCCGCTCTCCGCCCGCGTTCCGCAGTTCGACGGCGAGCGTGGCCAGCAGGCGGCACCGCTCGGCCCGCCGTTCCCTGGGCAGCGCGGCGAGGGTCCGCTCGACGGCGCCCGCGATACGGGAAGCGAGTTCCCTGTCGTCGTTTTCGGTCCAGATGGCGGGGACGTCGAAGGCGCCGATCATCCGTGCGGTCAGCAGTGGATCGTCCAGCTTTTCCGCCAGTTCCAACGCTTCGGCCCGATGCCGTCGCGACCGGCCGAGGCCACCGGCGACGGCGGAAGCGCGGGCCTGGCCCATGATCAGCTCCAGCCGCTTCTCCGGTTCGGAGCCGCCTGATCGGTCGTACGCGGCGAGCGCGGCGTCCCAGAGCCGCGCCGCTTCCGTTGGTGCGAAACGACTTTCGGCCCGTTCCGCGGCCGCCCGCGCGTAATGCGCGGCACGGTCGTCGTGGTCTCCGGACAGCAGGAAATGGTGTGCCAAGGCATCGACGTCGTCCGGGCGAAGCCGTTCCAGCGCCTCGGCGATCTCGCCGTGCTCGCGGGCCCTCCGCGAGCGGGAGAGGTCGTGGTAGAGCGTGTCCCGCACGAGCGCGTGCGCGAACCGGAACCGGTGCGGCGCGCGCTCGCTCAGGAATCCTTGCCGGGCCGCGATTTCCACCGCGTCGAGCGCGGTTTCTCCCACCAGGGCCTCGAGAACGGCAAGATCGACGTCCGTACCGAGCACCGCCGCGCGCCGCACCACGCCGCGGACCTCGTCCGGTAACGCGTCCACCCGGTGCCGGACGACGTCGCGGACTCCCGGTGGCACCGCGGCCAAGGCGGCAGCCCCCTCGGCGGCCAGCAGACGGGCGAGCTCACGGGCGAAGAACGCGTTCCCGCCGCTGCGCCGATGGATCACCTCGGCGGTTTCCGGATCGATCTCCTCCCCGGTGGTGACCCGGACGAGCGCGGCGACCTCGGTCTCGGGCAGGCCGCCGAGATAGATCCGCGCCGGCTCGTGGCGAGCCGCCCGGCCGAGGAAGTCCGTCAACCGCGCGGGCGGGTCGGTGCCGCGATAGGTCGCGACGATCAGCACCGGCTCGGTCAGCACCGAAGCCAGCAGCGCCAACGTCTCCTCGCCCGCCCAGTGGAGGTCGTCGAGGACGAGCAGCAACGGTGCGGCGCCGGACAGGTAGGCGGCGACGGCCCGGTGCCATCGCCAGCGCGCGGCCAGGGGATCTTCGGGCGCCGGGTCCGCGGCCGGTGCCGCGCCGTACCCGGCGTCGGCGAGGGTGGCGAGGATCCGGGTCCAGGCGTAGGCGGGCGGCGCGCCCTCGTCGTCGGGATTGTTTCCCCAGGCCGTGGTCCAGCCCCGCGCGGCGAGGCGGGCGGAAAACGCCTCGGCGAGCGCGGTCTTCCCCACCCCCGCCTCACCCGAAACGAGCACCAGCCGCGACCCTGCCGAAGCTTCTTCGAGTCTGGCCAGTTCCGCGTCCCGGCCGACCAGTGGCCGCTCGGGGATCTCGGGCACGGACGGCGCGAGCCGGGGCGCTTGCGCCAGGATGTCGGCTTCCAGATCCCGCAGGCCGGCGCCGGGGTCGACGCCGAGTTCGTCGGCGAGCCGCTCGCGCGCGGTGCGCAACACCGCCAGCGCGTCACCTTGCCGTCCGGAGCGGTAGAGCGCCAGCGCCAGCAGCCGGGAACCGTTTTCCCGCAAGGGATATTCGCGCACCTGCGGTTCCAGCGCGGGGATCACCTCGGCGGCACGCCCGAGCGCGAGTAGCGCTTCGGCACGGAGTTCGCCCGCCAGCGACCGGAGTTCGGTCAGCCGGGAGATCTCGCCGCGAGCCCAGCCCTCCTCGGCGAACTCGGCGTACGCGGGGCCGCGCCACAGCGCGAGCGCGGTGTCCACTTGAGACAGTGCCGCGTCCGCCCGGCGGGCGTCGAGGAGCTCCCGGGCCGTGGCGACGGCGGCCTCGAAGTCCCACGCGTCGACGGAATCCGCGCGCAGGGCATAGCCGCGGGCGACCGTGACGAGCAGCCGCGCGGGCTCACGGGGCGCACGATGCGGCTCCAGCGCGCGGCGCAAGGCACCGACGAAGGTCTGGACCG
This sequence comes from Amycolatopsis sp. NPDC102389, assembly GCF_044765885.1. Classification (NCBI taxonomy): domain Bacteria; kingdom Bacillati; phylum Actinomycetota; class Actinomycetes; order Pseudonocardiales; family Pseudonocardiaceae; genus Amycolatopsis; species Amycolatopsis sp. NPDC102389. The sequence goes on along the minus strand of NZ_JBIWKX010000012.1, from coordinate 27,616 downwards.
CGCCGACGGCACCCTCGGGCGGACGTTCCCACAGGTCGTCGACCAGGCGTTCCACCGGCACGACCCGGCCGCGAGCGATCAGCAGCCTGGCCAGCACCGCGCGATGCCGAGGGCCCTTCAGCCCGACGTCGCCGCGCGCGTCCTCGGCCACGAGCGGGCCGAGCACCCCGAACCGCATCGTCACCTCCCGCTTCACCGACGGTGATCATCGTGCCCCGGCCGCTCGGTCGCCGCTGACCGGGTGCTGATTCGGGCCGGGGACGCTGGCGGTCATCACGGAACGACCAGGAAGGTACCCATGCGCATCACCGGATTCGACTACCAGCGCGTGCCCGTGGCGGACGGCGTCGCACTCGACGTCGCCGTCGCCGGGACCGGCAGCCCGATCGTGCTGCTGCACGGCTTCCCCGAGACCCACCTCATGTGGCGGCACGTGGCGGCGGATCTGGCGGCCGACCATACCGTCCTCTGCCCTGACCTGCGAGGATACGGCGAAAGCGACAAGCCGACCGACACCGGCGAGACCTACTCGAAGCGGTCGATGGCGGCCGACGTCGTCGCCGTCGCGAAGGCCTTCGGCCACGACCGGTTCGCCCTCGCCGGGCACGACCGGGGCGCGCTGGTGGCGCTGCGGGCCGGGCTCGATCACCCGGACAAGGTGAGCCACCTCGCGATCCTCGACGTGCTGCCGACGCTGGACATGTGGGACGTGCTGCACGGCGCCGGCGCCGCGGTCGGTTTCCACCTCTATCTGATGGCCCAGCCGCCCGGGCTGCCCGAACAGCTGATCGCCGCCGCGCCCGACGCGTTCTTCGGTCACTTCCTCGACGCGTGGACGCGGAACGGCGACGCGATCCCCGCCGACGTGCGTGCCGCGTACCTGGAAGCGTCGCGGAACGCGGTGCCCTCGATCGTCGCCGACTACCGCGCTTCGGCGACGATCGACGTCGAGCACGACAAGGCGGACCGTGCGGCGGGCAACCGGCTCACCATGCCGCTCACCGTGCTTCAGCAGGACTGGGGCGCCATGCTCGGCTACGACGCCGTCGCGCTCTGGCAAGCGTGGGCGACGGATCTGCACCACCGGACGGTCACGTCGGGGCACTTCATGGCCGAGGAGTCGCCGTCGGAGGTGGTGAAGGCGCTGCGAGACCTGCTCACGCGCTAGGCCGATGGGGTCCTTCACCGCATGTGACGCGGTGCAGGACCCCTTCAGCCCCCTCCCTGGGCCGAACGGCGCAACCGATGTTTAGCCCCTGGCCTGCGGGGTATCGGTTGTCGGCACGCTCTACGAGGGGCCCGACATGACACCCACCGCCAGCACTGTCAACACCGCCAACCGCGCGCACACCGTCGCACGCGATCTCCTCTCACTCACCAGATCGGGGGAAGCCGACCGGCTCGCCACCGCGCTGGTGTCCATCGCCTCGTCCACCCGCCGGAAACCGGCGCTCGGCGAAGTCGTCGGACGGCTGGTCGACACGTTCTCCTTGGCCGCCAAGGATCGCCGTCGTTCGCTGCGGATCGGTGAACCGTTCACCTTGCGCCTGCGGGATCACGCGGGCCGGACGGTCCGGCCCGACCGGCTCGACCCCGGTGTGGCCGCGATAGTCCGCGCCATCGCCGCCAGCGTCCGCGACGACCGGGACACCTGCGCCGATCAGATCGGGCAAGCCTGCGAGAACGCGGATCTCGACCAGCGGATCCGGGTGCTCGCGCATTGCCTGGTCTGGACGTCGGATCTTCTCAGCACCGACACCACCGCCTATCCCCCGGTGCTGTCCTGTTTCAAGGTGCCGCCAGGTAACAGTCCACAGTAGACATTGCGCGGTTCGGATGACTTCCGGCCCGTCGTATGGACATCCCCTGCCGCGAACGGCAAGCTGGACCACCGCGCACGAAGTCCCAGCCCCCGATGACGGGCGCACCTTGGCGGCCAGTTCCCCCGAACCAGGAGTGCAGACTTGGACGAGGTAGCGCCCTCGACGGTACCCGCGGACTCCCGTGCCGCAGCCACGGCGGGACGGCTGCCGAACCCGGACAGCAGGGTGGTCCGGGCGGCCGTGGCCGGTGACCCGGACGCGATCCGGGACTTGACCCGTTTCCTTTCCCCGCACGTGTTCCGCTACTGCGCGAGCAGGATCGGCGCCGCCGGAACGGGTGCCTGCGACGCGCAGGACTGCGCACAGGAAGTGTTGCAGGCGGTGCTGATCGCCTTGCCCCGCTACCGGTACCGCCCGGACCGGTTCCTCGCGTTCGTCCTCGGGATCGCCGGGCACAAGGTGGCCGACCTGCACCGGCGCCGTTCCCGCGAACCGGTCGCCTCCGTCGCGGAGATCGGCGACGGGCTGACGTCGTGGGCACGCCGCGACCCGGACGAGATCGAACGGCTGGAGCACCGGCTGCAGGCCGGTGTCCTGCTGGCGAGATTGCCGATGCCGCACCGCGAGGTGATCGCTCTCCGGTTCGTGTTCGGCCTTTCGGCCGAGGAGACGGCGGAACGGCTCGGCCTGCCGAGCGCGGGGGCGGTCCGCGCGGCCCAGTTCCGGGCGCTCGCCCGGTTGCGCGTCCTGCTCACCGAGCGCAACGTCCGTTACGCGAGCGATGTCCCGATCATCGGGCAAACCGCCGAACCGGAGCTCGTCCCGGTATAGATCAGTCCACTTCGGACTGTCGATTCTTTGTACGCCGCTTGTACGAGTGCCCCGCATTCTGTCCCTCTATCTGGGGAAACCACTGGAGGACAGAGATGAAGATCCGATCGAGGATCGTCAGAGGCGCCGTGGGCACCATCGCACTGGCCGGGGCGATCATGCTCGGCGGCGCGGGCGAGGCGCTCGCGGCGACGGGCACGGTGAACACCGACTCCGGGGTGGCGGTGACCGTGCGGTCGAGCCCGAGCACCGGCGCGAGCTCGGTCGGCACCGTCGCGAGCGGCACCGCCGTCACGATCGACTGCCAGACGAACGGCACGACGGTGACCGGGAAATACGGCACCACCGACATCTGGGACTACGTGCCGTCGAAGGGCGGCTACATCAGCGACGCCTACGTCTACACCGGTTCGGACGGCCGGGTCGCCCCGGACTGCGCCGGCAGCACCCTCTCCTGTTCCACCGCGGGCACCGGCAACCCGAGGACCTGCGCCGAGGCCGTCGCGTGGGCGAAGGCGCACGTGCACACCAACAACGATCCGAACTACTACCGCTGGTGCGACCGGATCAACTCGTGGGCCTACGGCTGGACCGCGAGCGGTTCGGAAACGGCCTACGTGCACTGGACCCAGATCCCGGGTTCGTACAAGCACCCCGGCGACACCCAGGTCCCCGCGGGCGGGCTCGCGTTCTTCAGCAACGGCGGCACGGGACACACGATGATCTCGATCGGCGGCGGCAAGTTCCTGTCGAACGACATCCACGGCCCCGGCAGCTTCACCGAGACCACCATCTCGGAGATCAAGAACGCGTGGAACTACACCTATCTCGGCTGGTCGCAGCCGTGGTTCAAGATCAACCACTGATCTCGGACCGCCTCGGGCGCTGCCGGACGAAGGGGGTCCTCGTCCGGCAGCGCCCCCTCCCTTTGTCAGCCACGCTCAGCACCTGAAAGCGCCCTTTCGTCGCATCGTGATAAAAAGCGGCCACTCGATCGGGTTAGAGTTGACGGATGGGCACCGAAGCTCTCGCTACTCCCGCACCCCGGGAGCAGCGTGCGCTCATGCAGGCGATGCTCACCCGGCTGCCCGAGTTCAGCGATCGCCTCGCCCAGCTGCTCAGCGACGAGGACGAGTTCTATCACCAGGTGGACACCACCGCGCCGGACGAGTTGCGCAAGGTCTGCCGGGCGAATCTCGAGCGGGCGCTCACCGCGCTCGTCGAGGGGCGCGGGCTGCCGCTCGACGCGGCCCGCAAGACCGGGCTGGCCCAGGCCAGGCAGGGTATCCCGCTGCCGTCCGTGCTCCGCGCGTTCCGGATCGGCGGGATCTTCGTCTACGAGCGCCTGCTGGAACTCGCGGGCCCCGGGTTCATCAACCCGGCACGCACGGTCGAGATCAACTCCAACGTGTGGAAGACCATCGATCTCTACTCGGACGCGCTGACCACCGCGTACAACGAGGTCGCCGCCGAACTCTCCCAGGAGAAACTCGCCCTGCTGGACGGGCTGCTGCAGGGCCGGTACGCCACGCAGACGGAGCTCGAGAACGCCGCGAAGGAACTCGACCTCCCAGCCGCGGGCACGTTCGTCGCCGTCGTTACCGAAGCCGTCGAGCCGGAGGAACGCCCCGGCGTCGAGGCGCTCCTGCGGGCGCGGCGCTGGAAGTCGGCCTGGCGGCCGGGCGCCGAGGTCGGGCTGGTGGTGATCGATCGCGTCGAGGACGTCCGGCGGCTGCGCGACCTGCTGGGCACCCTGCCGCTGGCGGCGGGGATGAGCAGGCCGTTCAACGGATTCCTCGAGGTGCCGGACGCGGTCCACCGGGCCCGGATCGCCCGTCGCTCGCTGGCCACCGGCGCCGCCGGAGTCGCCGTCTTCGGCGACTCCCCGGTCACCACGCTGGTCGCGAGCGCGCCGGAGATGTCGCGGGACGTGCTGCGTTCGGTGCTGACCGGGCTGCTGGTGCTGCCCAAACCCGAGCGGCAGGTCCTGCTCGACACCCTGATCGCGTGGTTCGCCGGGCACGGCTCGGCCAAGGAGGCCGCGGACCGGCTGATCGTCCACCCGAACACGGTCCGGTACCGGCTGCGCCGGGTGCAGGAACTGACCCGGCGCGACCTGTCCGACCCGGTCGACGTCGGCGAACTCTACGTCGCGCTGGAAGCGGTCCGGCTGACCGACTCTTAGAGCCTGTTCCTCTCCGGGGCCATGTCGGCGTCGATGATCCTCGCGAGGTCCAGCAGGGTGTGCCCCAGACCGGGCCTCGCGGTGAGCCGTACCGCGAGGGTGCGGCCGCGCGCGGTCGTGGCGACCGGGAGGGTGACTTCGGGGTTCGCGGACCTTGTCCACTGTGGACGGCGCCCGGCCGCGGACAGGACGATGTCGGGATGCGGTGATCGCCGCCCGGGACGCCACCGTGATCTCCTGGCGTCGAGGTCTCGGATCACGTTGCCGTGCAACGAAAGCAGCGCCGCGACGTCGGCGACGGCGTCGCGGAGCTCGATATCGGTGATGGAATCCGAGTAGGCGCCGATGTCCAGGGCGCGGCGATCGTTCGGGTCCTGCGGCACAGAGTTCCTTTCCACGCACCGGAAGTCGTCCGATGGTGGTCCCGATCACGTTGTTCCGGGGAACAAACATGTTTGGCTGACTGCGCCGAATGGCGGCGCCGGTACGACCTTCCGGTCGCACGGCCTGCCTGTGACCGCCGGTCACACCTTTGACGCCGACCGGCGGGCGGGCCAGTATCTGGCGACTGATTACCGATGGGTAATGTGGATGTTTCCGGGTTTCACCAGGAGGACCGTTGCGACGAGCGTTGAGCCTGATCTTCTTGGCCCTAGGGGTGTTTTCGATCGCCGGCGCGGTGTTGCTGCCGACCTATGTGAAACCCGAACTCGCCAAGGTGCCACTGAACCAGGAATCGACGTCGGTCCTCGAAGGCACCGCGTCCAAGGTGCTCGCGGTGAAGAAAGAGGGCGACAAGACCATCACGGAGATCCGTGACGACGCCAAACTGAAGGCGACCGCCCACGTGGTGGCGAACTTCGCGCCGCCGGAGATGCGGGAAGGCACGGACGTCGCCGTGTGGCTGATGGCCGTCTCGGTCGTCGACACCGCCGACCAGACCGTGGTCAACGCGAGCAAACGCCAGGTCTGCTTCGACCGCCGCACCGCGGAAGGGTACGTGCCGCCGGGCGGCGACCAGGAGTCGAAGTGCTCCGACAAGAGCAGCTTCGTCACCAAGCTCAAGGAGAAGCCCGAAAAGGAGAACGAGAAGCCCGAGGAGGTCCAGGAGTACAAGCCGCAGCCCGGCCTGAACTTCAAGTTCCCCTTCGGCACCGAGCAGAAGGACTACCAGGTCTACGACGACAACACCGGCCGCGCGGTCCAGGCCCGGTTCAAGGGCGTCGAAGACATCAAGGGCGTCGAGGTCTACAAGTTCGTCCAGGAGATCCCCGACACGAAGATCTCGACGAAGAAGGTTCCGGGCTCGCTCATCGGCGCCACCGGGGACTCCGTCGAGGCGGGCCAGTTCTACACGGGCACCATCACGAGCTGGATCGAGCCGGTGACGGGTATCCAGGTCAAGCAGGAACAGCAGTCGCACCAGGAACTGCGGTCGGCCGCCAACCCCACCCCCACGGTGGTCTTCGACGGCAAGCTGGCCTTCACCGACGCGACCGTCGACGCGATGGTCAAGCAGGTCGACGAGAACAAGGGCAAGCTCGACTTCATCGGGAGCACCGGGCCGATCGTGCTCGGGATCGCCGGCGCGGCCTTCCTCGCCCTCGGGATCTTCCTCCTGGTGAAGCGCCGCCCCACCCCCTCACGCCACTAACGCTTGCGCAGCACCATCACCAGATTCCACGACGCGACCTCCCGGACACCCGGGACATGCGCGATCCACTGGGCCCAGGAGGGGTGGTAGCGCGGGTAGACCTCCTGGAGATCGGCGAGCGGCGCGGCCTTCCCCCACCGGATGGCCGCGCCCGCCGAAAAGGCGAAAAGGCTCTCGCCGAATTTGTTCTTCGGCTCCTTCCCGTTCTTTTCGAGATACCGCCGCCGGGCGTAGTGCCCGCCGAGGAAATGCCACGGCGCCGTCTCGTGCCCGCCCCACGGTGAATACCACGGCGTGAACGAGGCGAAAATCGTTCCGCCGGGTTTGGTCACCCGGCACATCTCGGCCAGCATGACCTCGGGTTCGGAAACGTGTTCGAGGACGTTCGACGAATAGCAGACGTCGACCGACGCGGTGCGCACGGGCAGCTTCGTCCCGCTGCCGCGCACCATGTTCTCCCCGGCTTCTCCCCGCGCCGTCAGCTCGCCGACGTCGGGATCTATGCCCAGATACGTCGCTCCCGCGGCACGGAACGCGTCGGAGAAATAGCCAGGTCCACCACCGACGTCGACGATGGTTCGGCCGTTCAACGGAGTGTGCTGCGCCAATTGCCGGACGGAGTCCTCGGCGAGCACCGAGTAGAAACCGTCCGGATCCGTCTGTTCGGTGAGAAAAGCCCGGAACAACGTCACCGATCTGCGCAAGGTGGCGCGATGAGGCATCGTTGAACGGGTCACCGACCGATTACCGACCATCGAACCATCGCTTTCCGAGAATGATTCATCTACCGTGTACGCACCGGTAACCTAGCATTGTCGCTAACAGGTTGGGAGAACCACGATGGAACGGCCACGTGTGCTGCTCGTCAACTGGCGCGACACCGGGCATCCGGAGGGCGGCGGCTCCGAGCGGTACGTCGAGCGGATGGCCGAGGGGCTCGCCAAAGCCGGATACCGGGTCGAGATCCAGTGCGCCGCGTACCCGGGCGCCAACGCCGGGGAATGGCGCGACGGGGTCCGCTATCGCCGCCGCGGCAACAAGTTCGGCGTCTACCTCCACGCTCTGCGCGCGATCCGGAAGGCGCACGCCGACCTCGTCGTCGACGTGCAGAACGGGATGCCGTTCTTCGCCAGGCTCGTGGCGGGCTGCCCGGTTCTCGTGCTGGTGCACCACGTCCACAAGGAGCAGTGGATCAGCGCGCTCGGGGAGACGGTGGGCCGCATCGGCTGGTGGATCGAGTCGCGGCTGGCTCCGTGGCTGTTCCGGCATTGCCGCTACGTCACGGTTTCCGAGATCACCAAGGGCGAGCTCGCCGGCCTCGGTATCGAAGGCTCGCGGATCACCGTGGTGCCCAACGGGTTGGACACTCCCCCGCGCGGCAAGGCCGTGCGGGAGGCCGAACCGACGCTGGTCGCGGTCAGCAGACTGGTGCCGCACAAGCGGATCGAGCACGCGATCGACGTCGTCGCGGAGCTGACCCGGCGCTGGCCGACGCTGCGGCTCGAGATCGTCGGCCAAGGCCCATGGGAAGAGGTCTTGCGCAAGCACGCCCGCGACAGGGGCGTCGAAGACCGCGTGCGGCTGCACGGCTGGGTGAGTGAGGACGAGAAACACGAGATCCTGGAACGGTCCTGGCTGCACCTGTGCCCGTCGGTCAAGGAGGGCTGGGGCATCGTCATCATGGAGGCCGCCGCGCACGGCGTGCCGTCGGTGGCCTACCGGGCGGCCGGTGGAGTGGCCGAGTCCATTGTGGAGGGCAAGACCGGGCTGCTGGCCGACGACTTCGCCGATTTCACCGCGCGGGTGGACGGGCTGCTCGCCGACCGGGCACGGCGGACCGAAATGGGCCGCGCCGGAGTGACCTGGGCCGGCCTGTTCGACTGGGAGCACAGCGTGAACCGCTTCGAATCACTCGTGCGCGACGTGGCCGGGGTGGCCATCCCCCATCCCAGGGTGCTGACGCCGCAGGGCTTGCACGATCCCGTCGGCCAGCCCGGCCGCGGCGGCGTCGTCGAAGTCCTTGCGGCGTGCGCGCACGGTGACGGTGCTCGTCTCCCCGACGGTCACCGCGCCGAACGCCACGCCTGAACGGCCACTGGCGGCGGGATAGAAGGCGATCGAGGTGACCGCGTCCGCCGCCGAAACGACGCCGAGATTGGAAACCAGATAGGTCGAACCGAGCCTGCCCGCCAGCAACCGCGTGCCCAACCGGGCGATTCTGCTGCTACGGGCGGGGAAATCGGGCTCCGGCGGCTGCGTGGCCAGCAGCGCACCCACTTCGGCGACCGTGGGTTTCCCGCCGAGCCGCAGCCGGAAGAACGCGCTGTCGTGCAGGGGTTCCGGGGCGGCGCCGCCTCGCCACGACGCACCGACCGCGGCCACCACCCGGGCGGCTTTCCGGCCGTGCCGGGCGTTCCACGTCTCGGTCAGGTCGGCGGCGGCCGCCGCGAAAGCGGAGGACCCGAACCGTGAGCGAGGCAGGATCCTGGCGCTGAAAACGTCCCCTGGGCCAGTTTCGGCCCGTTCCGGGGTGATCCTGGCAGGAGGCGCGAAAAGCGCTTCGGCGAGCCTGTGGAAGGCGGAGACGAGAAACGACCGATCCGCCGTACGGGTGCCGATTCCCTTGGCGGCGGACGAGATCGGGATGTCGAGGGCCAGCCCGAGGATGGCGAGCAGGCCCAGCCCGTCGAGCGCGCCGTGGTGCGCGGCGATCAGCACCACCGGTTCGTCGACGCCGACCGCGACCCGGAGCAACGGCGCACCGCGTTCGTACGACGCCTCGGCGAACCGGTCACGGACCGCCGGAAGTTCTTTGCCGGGAACGGCTTCGACGTCCGGAGCGGCGCCGAGCCACGGCCGTTCCTCGACCGCGACCGCCAGCCGCATCCGCGCCTTTTCCGGCGTCAGTACCGAAGACAGCCTCGCTTCCAGGAGGATGCTCCAGGAAACGGTGGGGTCGCCGTAGAGCCCGACGACCCGGCCGGCGTGGTCGGAAGCGAGCTCGGACACCGGCTCAGCGGTTGCCGTAAATGACGTTCTCGGGGCTCGAGTTCGGGTTGAACTGCTCCTTGATCTTCGCCTGCACCTGGGGTGCGGCGTCCGGATCGGCGGAGTTCGTCAGCGCGTAACTCCCCCCTGCGGCCGTTGCGAGCCCGATGATGACGGCTGCGGCCGCGCCGATGAGGGTGCCCAAGACCTACTCCTTCCGCGACAGGGAATTCCTGCGTCGGCTCAATGTACGCATCGGTAACTTGAGGCACAACAGTGCGGCGGCGATCGATAGCAGCGCTACTCCGTTTGCAAGCACCACGGGCATCGATGATCGCGTCCCGGTCACGACGGGCTCACCGGGAGTGCGGTAAAGCGTGAGCCAATCACCGGACCACACCGGTTCCGCGCCGGTCAGCAACCGCGGGTCGACCCGGCCCGGCGTCCCGTGTTCGACCAGGATCCAGCCGATTCCCGCCGCCGAAAGGTCTTGCGGCGACTTCGCCGCGCGGACACGGTCCATTCTGGAATCCTCGCCGGAGATCACTTCGTCGCCGACCCGCAGCGTGTCGTCGACGAGGACGGTCTCGGGCAGCGCCCGCGGCGCCGGGTCCAGCTGGGTCCGGTGGTCGTTCCAGGCGAAACTCCGGAACGTGGACAACGGCAGCGCGACGACGTCGCCGGGGCGGTCGTCTTCCGCGAGCACGCGGTGGACGGCGTTCCAGTCGTCCGGGTAGCGGACCGCTTCGAGCCTTCCCCAGCCACCCCAGGCGAGATCGGGCATGGTGAGCAAGGGAAAAAGCGCGGCGGCGGCGACGAGCGCCCCGCGCGCCGCCCCGGTCCGCAGGCGGGCGGCCGCGGCTTCGATCGAGAGCGCGAACCCGAGCGCGACCGGCAGCGCCCACCAGGCCACCCATTTCTGCGCGTCCCGCAGCAGTCCCGCGCCGGGAACGTGACCCATCGCCCAGGACAGCACGGGCTCGCCGAACGGCAGGGTCGCCAGCGCGGCGAGCACGACACCGAGAACTCCCAGCAGCAGCAACGCTCTCGCCGGCGGTTTGCCCCACTTTCGCGCCAGCGGGCGGAGCCCGGCCAAGGCCACGGCGACCGTGACGAGGATCAGCACCGGCGCCATCGGCGCGCCCCGGCTGCCGGGGACGACGTCGCCGTTCCAGATCCCGCCGAGCCCGAGCACGCTCAGGACGGCCGGGCCCCAGCTTTCCGCGCGGGCGCTGAACGCGGCCACCCCGGCGGGGTCGGACAGCGTGCCGCCGTCGTGCAGGAGGGCCGGGACGAGCCACGGCAGGTTGAGCACGAGGGCGACGCCGAGGGTGTGGCCGAGTTTTCGAGGTCCGGCCAGCGCGATCGCGGTGAGCGCGGCCAGCACTCCGCCGGGCGGGGTGAGTACCGCCGGGGCGCAGGCGAGCACCAGCCGCGCGAGCGCCCTCGGTTCGTTCCGGCGCAGGGAAAGCGCGGCGCGCACGATCCACGGGAGACAGGCGTAGGTGAGCAGGAGCGGCCAATGGCCGATGAACAACCGCTCCGCGAAATAGGCCGTCCACGCGTAGCCGGTGGCCGCGACGATCCGCGTACCGAGTTGCTCCGTCGGGACCAGCCGTCCTGCGCCGTATGCCGCAAGGAACAGCGACAGCAGCAGGACGATTTTCTGGACGACATCGCCGGGAACGACGGCGGTCGCGAGCGCGATCACGGCGTCGGCGGGGACCGACCGAGGCAGCGCGGAACCGAGCCCGAGCGCGTCCGGGACCAGGGACTGACGCTGGGCGAACACCATGTCGTAGCTCAAGACGAAGCCGCGGCCGAGCATCGGCGCGAACACCAGCAACGCCAGCCCAGCCGACACCGCGGCCAGGACAAGACGATCGCGCCGTGCGTCCAAGTGCCCTTCCCTTTCCGCCTCGATCGCGGTTATGGTCGCTCGATTACTCGCCGGTAATGGGAGCTCCGTTGAGCGTAGACGTCGAGGTCGAACAGACCAGGACCGACAAGCGTGTCGCGGCGATCCTCGTTTCCCTCGCGCTGGCCGCGAACAACGCCGGCGCCTACGCGCTGAGCATCATCGCCGCCCGGCTGCTCGCGCCGAGCGCGTTCGGGGAGCTGAGCTCGCTGCTCGCGGTGCTGGTGATCGGCGTCGTACCCGCGATGGGGCTGCAAACCGTGGTCGCGCTGCGGGTGGCCCGCAAGCCACAGGACAGCGGGACACTTCTGGCGCTCGGCCTCACGACGAGCGCCATCGTCGCGGCGATCGGCCTGATTCTCGCGCCGGTGCTGGTCTTCGTGCTGCACCTGGATTCCGTGGTGCCCGCGCTGCTGCTCGCCGTCACACTCGGGCCGCTCACGCTGCTCGGCCTGTTCCACGGCCTGCTGCAGGGCAGTGGCCGGTTCGCGCTGCTGGCCGGTCTCATGTCGCTCGAAGGCGCGGGCAAGGTCGGCGGGTCGCTGATCGGGCTCCTGATCGGCGGCGACGCCACCGGCGCGCTGGCGGGCACCGCGATCGGCTCGTACCTGGTGATCTTCTGCGGCTGGGTCCTCTGTGGACGGCCGCGGCCACGCAAGGCGGGACGGCAGGCGGGCGAGGTCCTGCACGCGGCTCAGGCGATGCTGGCGCTGGTCCTGCTGGTGAACCTCGACCTCGTGCTGGCGCGCCACACCCTCCCCGCGACCGAGGCAGGCGAATACGCGCTCGGCGCGATCGTCACGAAAATCGCCTACTGGCTCCCCCAAGCCGTCGGTGTCCTGGTGCTCCCCCGGTTCGCGAACGGCGACGACCGGCGCCGCATCCTGCCCGCCGCCCTGGCCGTCTGCGCCGCCCTCGACGCCGTCGTGCTCCTTGTTTCGCTGGTCGTCGGCCCACGCTTGCTCTCGTTCATCGGCGGCTCCGGCTACGCCGCCAGCACCATGCCGGTCTGGCCGTTCGCCCTCGCCGGCTCGATGCTCGCGCTGGTCCAGATCCTGCTGTTCTCGCGCCTCGCCGCCGGCGACCGGCGGGTGACCGTGCTGATGTGGGCGACCGTCGTCGTGGAGACGGTGCTGGTGACCACTTGGCTGCACTCGTCGGCCGCTCAGGTGGTGACTGTCGCTGCTTGCTGTGCTGGGGGTTTGGCGCTGTCCGGCGCGGTGTTGGAGCTGCGGTCGCGGCGGAGTTGACGGGCACTGTGTGGATTTCTGGTCATCTAACGCACCAAAATCCACACGGTCGCGCATGAAAGGTCCGGTCATGAAGTCGGGGCGCCGGGTTCTGTCGGTGATCGACTCCATGCTGCTCCAGTGCGTAGAGGAGATTGGGCACGCCACCCACTGATCGTCGGCAGTCCGTCGGTGATCACGGCGAAGCAACTCGAGGCCATCGGAGTATCGCGAAGCACGATCTCGCGACGGTGTCGGCAGGGAGGGCAGTGGCGGATGCTGCTGCCCGGCGTCGTGCTGCTCCAGAACGGCGAACCCACTGACGAACAGAAGATCAACGCCGCACTCCTGCATTCCGGCACCGACTCGATCCTGACCGGTGTACGCGCGTTGGAGCGCTACGGGCTGCGCAACCTCCCGGACACCGAGGAGGTCCACGTGCTCGTTCCGGCGGAACGCTCGGTCTCCGACAGCGGTTTCGTCCACGTCGAACGGTCACGCCGCCTGCCGAAACCCCGGCCACGGTCCGGAGTCGCGACCGCTCCGGTTCCCCGCGCGGTGATCGACGCGGCGCGGAGGACACCGCACAAGGACGCGATCACGGCGATGATGTCCGAAGCCGTCCAGCGAGGCTACTGCTTGCCAGAGGCACTCGCCGACGAACTCGAGGAAGGCCGACGGACGGGCACGGAGTCGTTGCGAACCACGCTCCTTCCGATCCTGGGCGGCGCCCGGTCGGTCGCCGAGGTCGACGCCTGGCGTCTCTGGCAACGGTCGGATCTGCCCGAATGCCGATGGAACGTCAAGATCTTCGACGCGAACGGCGGCTACATCGCACAGCCGGACGGCTGGTGCGACGAGCTGGGCTTCGCCTGGGAAATCGATTCCCTCGGGCACCACGCGGGAACCGACGGCTTCCGCCGCACACTCGCCCGCAACGCGCGCTATGCCGCGGCCGGGATCGTGGTGCTCCAGACCTTGCCCTCACGACTGCGTTCGGAACCGGACAAGGTCGCGGCCGAGCTCCGGGCGGCGCTGGACAGCGCTCGTCTACGACCGCGGCCCGACGTCCGGATCGGGTGAGCGGCCGGCGAACCAAGGCAAGCACATCGCCACCATCGCCGCCGCCGCCAGCAGCAGCGAAGCCTGTGTCACCGGACCATAAGCCCACTCCTGCCCGTGCCCCAGCAGCCGCCCCGCCACCGCGACGAGCGTTCCCACGACCATCCCGCCGAAAGCGAGATACCGCGGCGCGCGTTCGCTGAACTGGCGGGCCAGCAGGACGGCGATCAGCAGCACGATCGGCAGCATTCCGCCCAGGACGGCCAGCAGTCCGATGAGCACCACCGGGACGGCGACACCGGAGCCCGCCTCGACGGAGACGCGTCGCCGGCGGACGGGCCACAGCGTGCCGATCAGCACCAGCAGGATCGCGACCGTGCCGATCAGCAGGCCGGAGCGGTACTTCCAGTCCGGTGTGAACTCCAGTTGCACGACACCACCGGAACCGGCAGGCAGGATCCATGCCTGCTGCCAGCCGTCGACGCGCGTCTTCACCAGCGGAGTCCCGTTCAGCGAAGCGGTCCAGCCCGCGTTCGCGTTCTCCGGAACGGCCAAAATGGACTCGTCGCCACCCGCCACGGTGACCGATCGGGAGGTCGCGTCCCAGGACTCCACCGTGACGGCGCGATGCGCGGCGGGCGAAGCGGCCCTGCCGACGGGTTTGAGCCAGAGGTCTTGCACCACAAAGGATTCGGAACGGTCGGTCCGCAGTTCGTGTCCGCCCGCAGCCAGGTCGACGCCGCCCGCCGAATCGGGACACGCGGAGAGCGTCAACGGCCGGTGCGCGATGAAGTCGGCGAGCGTGCCGCGCACGGACGTGTCGTAGCCGAGGCCGTCCAGGCGGACGTTCGGACCCGATCCGCAGGGCAGGGTGAATTCCGCGGCCGGAGCGGGAAGTTCCGCACCGGTCAAGGAAAGACTCCCGATTCCGAGCGAGTTCCGGGTCCGCTGGTCGTCGTCGAGGCCGGCGAACGCGATCTTCAGCTGCGAGGTGTCCAAGGGCGGGAAGGTCGCCGCACCGGAGGCGTCGAGTTCGACGGAACGGCTCGACGTCGGTGTGGTCAGTTCCAACCGCGCGGGAGCGCCCTGGCCGGCGGCGACGCGGATCCCCGAGATCGTCTGGGGTTTCGCCCAGTCCAGGGTCAACGTCGGCCGCAGATCGGTGACGTCGGGCTGCCAGGCGGTCGCGGGATTCCCGTCCACCGCCGCGAACGCGCTCGCGGACGGATCTCCGCCCAGTTGCGAAGTCGCCGACACCTGCACGCCCGGCAAGGCCACCGGGAAGCGGCCACCACCGGCGGGCAGCACGGTGCCGCCGAATTCGTAAGCGCTCTGCGACGTCGTGGAGAACAGCCGCCGGATTCCCTCCGGTTCCTCCCCGTCGCGCGCGGCGTTGGCATCGCAGCGGAGGGGCACACACGCGTACCTCGGTTGCTGCCCGCGCGTGAACGCGAACCCCGGAGCCGTGCCAGCCCCGAGATCGGCGGGGACTTCCAGCGCGCGTTGCGGTTCCACGCCGGGGATCTTCAGGTCCGAGATCCCGACGTTCCCGTCCTGCCTGCCGACCACGAGCGACAGCAACGTGATCCGCACCTTGCGCGTCACCCCCGCCGGCACCGGATAGGTGTGCGCCCCTTCACCCCGGACGACCTGATGATCGACGGAACCGTTGTCCGTGGTGATCCGGATCCGGGTCGGCGGCCAGCCGACGCGGATGTCGTCGACCATGGCGAGATCGACCGAGTTCACCAGCCTCGGCGTATCGAGTTCGACTTCGAGCCATTCCCCGATCGGGCCGGTGAAACTCGACGAATGCCAGGCGGTGCGCGGATCCCCGTCCAGCGCGGCGAACGGCTGATGGCTCGGATCCGAGCCGCCGAAAGCGTCCGCGAACGACGCCGCCGTCGACGCCGTGACCGACCGGATCCCCCGGTACGCGGCCACGGTCTGGTGCTGCTCGCCCGGAAACGGCAGGACGTCCAGCGCGGCTCGTTGCTGCCGCGCCGATTCCCCGGCGGTCAGGGTCTGGCTCAGGTTGTCCCGCACGCCGCCGACGTTGCGTTCGGCGCGGCGCAGCCCGTCGGTGACCAGCCTCGGCCCGGACGGCGAACCGCCGTCCCCGGTCAGCACCGTCGGCGTGCCGGGGTCGAGCTGGCCGGAGTTCATCAGCGGCAGCAGGTTCTCCGGCCCGCCGCTCACCGTCGGGACGTCCTTCGTGGACGTCGCGGAGACGAGCGGAACCGGCCGTTTCACCTCGAAGATCTCCAGCGGCCCGAATTGGGCCGACTTCTCGATTCCCGGCGATCCCGCCAGCCCGGCGCGCAACGTCGTGAAATTGGGCGCGCCGACCTTGGCGCGGTCGATGTCGCCGCGCAGCATCAGGAACCGGTAGCCCGACCGCGCGAGCAGCGCGGCGAGCCCGGGATCCCCTCTGCCGTCGGCCAAAGCGGCGTCGACCGAGTCCATCAGGCGGGTGTTGCCCTCCGAACCCAGCGGGACCTGGTTGCGCACCGCCCACGGGCTGTCCGCGATGGCCTGCGCCGGTTCGTCCACGGTGCGGCCCCAGTCGTACTCGCCGAACCCGGTCGCGGGCAGCAGCAACGTGCGCGCCGTCGCGTCGGTCTTGGCGACGTACCCCATCGCGTCGTACCAATAGCCGGGCACCTCGTCCCAGCCCGGCCCCGGCCGCAACGTCAGCAGCCACACCGGTGCGGCCATCGCCACGACCAGCAGGGCGCCCAGCGCGGGACGCAGATTCCGTCGCACCGCGGGCGCGGCGCTCGTGATGCCATGCCCTGTGATGCCGTGCACGAACGCCAGCATCAGCGGCAGCCGCAGCACCGGCTCGAATTTGTGCACGTTCCGCAGCGGCGCGAGCGGGCCGTCGAGCAGATGCCGCACGGGTTCCGCCAGCGGGCTGTCGAGCGTCCCGACGTAGCCGACGGTCAGCAGCGTCAGCCCGGTCAGCACGCCGAGCACCAGGAAACGCCGTTCGGGCAGCCCACGCCGCGCGAGGCCGAACAGCCCGACCGCGGCCACCAGCCCGGTGGCCGCCATCAGCACGGGATTGTCGATCAGCGCCCAGCCCGACGGCCACCACGGCGTGCCCTGCACGACGTAGGCGACCCACTGGTTCGTGCCGCGCAGCACCTCGAACAACGACATCGGCGCCGTGGTGTTCGTCGCGGATTCGATGTAGTCGAGGAACGGCAGGCTGTACTGACCGAGCAACACCAGCGGCAGGAACCACCACAGCACCACGCCGACGACGAAGACGAACCACCAGATGACCAGCGCGACGTGCGTACTCCGCCATTTCCGGGTCAGCAACCACAACCCCGGGAGGACGAGCGCCATCACGACCATGGCGCCGTTGATCCCGCCCATGCACAGCACGGCGAGCGCGGACAACCCGGCCGCACGGCGCGGCGAGCCGATGCGATCGGCGAGGATCAGCGGCAGCAGCACCCACGGCAGCAGGACGGCGGGCAGCATTTCCGAGGACAACGACCCGATTTCGGTGACCATCCTCGGCGCGAGGGCGTAACCGACTGCTCCGATCAGCCGAGTCCGTTCGTTCCCCATTTTCAGCGCGCGGGCCACCAGCAGGGCGCCCCCGAACGCGACCGACAGCAGGATCGCGCACCACAGCCGCTGCGCGATCCACACCGGAACGCCGACGGCTTGGCACACCGCGAAGAACGGCCCCATCGGGAACAGGTAGCCGTAGGCCTGGTTCTGCAGCTCCCCCGCCGTCGCCTGGGGATTCCACAGGTGCAGCGCCCTGCCGAGGAAGGCCAGCGGATCCACGGCGAGGTCGAGTTTCGTGTCGAAGGTCGTCCTGCCGGGACGCTGCACAAAGGACAGCACGGTAAGCGCCAGCACGATCCACGTGCTCGGCCTCTTCACGAGCGCGCCGGGGGTTACCATCCGGTAGATACTAGGCGGAAACGTGGCTACTATGCGCCCTATGACAGACGGTTTCGAAGAAGCGTGGTCGCTCGCCGAACCCGTCAAGGGCTGGATGACGCGGGATCAGGGCCTCACCTTGTGGAACGCGGCCTGCCGGCTCGACAAGGGCGACCTCATCGTCGAAATCGGCAGTCACCAAGGCCGTTCGACGATCGTGCTCGCGAGCGCCGCCCGCACGGTCGGGGCGCGGGTGGTCGCCGTCGACCCGTTCGTCGACGGACGGCTCTTCGGCGGATCGCCGACGCGCCAACGGTTCGAGGCGAACCTGAGAAAGGCGGGCGTCGAGGACGTCGTCGAGCTCGTCGCGGAGTACAGCACGAAGCTCCGTCCACGCTGGGATCGCCCGATCCAGTTGCTCTACATCGACGGCAAACACGACTACTGGACCTACACCGACGACCTGCGCTGGTCGGCGAACCTGGTCGACGGTGGGGAAATCCTGGTCCACGACTGCTTTTCCTCGATCGGTGTCACCTTGGGCACGATCGCGAAAGTCCTCTTCGGACGGCGCTACACCTATCTCGACCGCGCGACGTCGCTGGCCCGGTTCCGGCTCGCCCCGCCCTCGGCGAAGGACAGGCTGCGTGTGCTCGCCCAGATGCCGTGGTTCCTGCGCAACGTCGGGATCAAGATCCTGCTGCGGCTGCGTCTGGCCCCCGTCGCGAAGATCTTCGGCCACGACAGCCCGTACGACCCTTACTGAGTGAGCGGCTTGCCGACGTCGACCTTGGCGAGACAGACGGGAGCTCCCTTGGCGGACAACTGAAAACCGATCTTGTCGAACAGCCCCTCGATCGGCAGGTACATCGTGTGCAGACCGGGCTGGAACCACACCGGCACACGGGTCCCGTCGCGGTCGACGAACCCTTCGCCGCCATCCGAGGTGAAGTAGTCGATCCGCAGCAGGTACCGGCCGAGAACGGGCGTGTCCAACGGAACGCGGACCAGTTGCTCGCCGACGGTGTACCCGCAGCCAGCGACCGGGCCGGGCAGGCCGCGGGAAACCGGTTCCACACCGGTGATCGTCCTCGCGGTGCCCGAATCGTCCAAAAGGGACATCCGGCTCGTCGGCTGGTCGAACAGGAAACCCGGGATCAGGCCGACCACCCGTGAGGCGCGGGCGTTTTCCCCGAACCAGCCGTGCAGGACGTCGTTCGGCACGGCCGTGTCGAACAGGACGAGGTCGGGGTCCCGTGCGATCGAGGCCCGCGCGTTGGCGAGGAACTCCCGGGAATGTTCGAACCGTAGTCCGGGTGCCAGCCGGGAGAAGCCCACGGCGGAACTCGCGATCAAGGCGAGGCACAACACCAGGGCGAACGGGCGTTTCGCCGGCGACGGCACGGGATCCGAAGGCCGGTCGAGCGGTTTGGGTTCCAGGAAGGCGAATGCGAGGCACAGCGCGACGACGAGCGTCAGATCAGCTACGTAGCGGGGGTCGCTGCCGAGCTCCGGGCCGACCTCGGTGAGCCTGGTGGCCGCCGAAAGCCCGATGTCCGCGACGAACACCAAGCCCAGCAGCAGCCAAGCTTTCCGGGCCCGAAGCCCGCCCACGCGAATCCCGGCGACCAGGACCGCGACGGCTGCGAGGAGCAGCGCGATCCTTACCACGACGGGGGAAGCGGCGAAGGTCGCGCCGGGCCCCGGCCCGGACCAAGGCCCGCCCACCATTCCGGGGATCAGGGTGTCACCGAGCATCCGGCCCGTCATGTCCGCGACCGTGCCGACGGTGACCGGGCCACCGCCCTGCCCGACCTGACTCGTGGTCAACGCCAGAAAAACGGCGGCGTAGCCCGCGAGGACGGCGGCGAGGACCCCCATCAGCACGAGGTGGCGACGCAGGGAAACCCCGAGCAGCACGGTGATCCCGGCGATCAGCACCGGGATGAACACCGCCTTTTCGTAAAAGGCGAGCCCGAAGACGGTCCAGGCCACGGTGGCGACCGCCCAGCGGCCGCCGTCGGCGAGATACCGCACGTGCGCGTGCAGAGCGGCCGTGGCCGCCAGCAGCACGGGCGCGATCTGGATCGCGTACGCCCACCACAACGTCGGGACGAGTAGCAGAGCCGACGTCGTGAACATCGTGAACGGGACGAGAATCCCCCACCGGCGCCCGAAACAGCGCACCAGTACCGCCCACAGCAACACCGACGCCGCCGCCTGCATCAGCAGGACCGGCGCCATCAGCACGGCGAAGTTCAACGGCGCCCAGGCGGTCAGCACGTCGGCGAGCAGGAACCCGCCCGGGGCGAGATGGCCGTGGTAATCCTGGAAAAAGAAGCCGAAATCGAACGGGCCCGACTTCGCGGCGTGATAGGTGATGACGAAATCGTCCTGCGCGAGGCTGCCACGCAGCGCTGCCCACACGTGAAGGGCGAGCGGGATCACGCCGGCGGCGAGCGCGACGAGCGTGACCGGCGAAGATCTTTTCCCCCGGAGAACCACGGGTCGCCTCAATTCTTGCAGGTCGGCGGCTGGCACATGATCTTGCTCAGCGCCTGGTAGAAGACGTCCGAGATCTTCCTCGGATCGGGGGTGGTGAACGATTCACCGCCGGTGGCGGTGGAAACCTGCCGCAGTTCGGACGCGTCGATATCCGGGCCGATGCCGATCCCGATGACCGGCAACGGTTTCCGCGGATCCTGGAGTGCGCCCAGTTCCTCCAGCAGCCGGGGCAGCCCGATCGTCTCGCTGTCCTCGTTGCGCCCGTCGGTGAGGACGACGACCAGGTTGATCCGGCCGGGTTTCCAGTTCTGCCTGGCGTTCTGGTACGCGGCGAGGATGGAATCGTAGAGCCCCGTCGCGCCACCGGCTTTCGGCCGCACGGCCTGCAGTTGCCCGACCCCGCCCGACGACTTCTGCTCGGCGATCGTCTTCATCGGCAACAGGACCCGATGGTCCTTGTCACCGTCCAATTTGGTCGAGAACAGCCACAACCCCAGCTCTGTAGTGGGTTTGAACAGCCCGAGCCCCTGTGTCGCGGCCTGCAGGGTGAGTTCCATCCGGCTCTTCCCCGTGCCCGGCACGGCGGCGGCCATCGAACCGGAGACGTCGAGCAGCACCTGGACCCGCGCGCTCAGGTTCGTCCCCGCCCAGGCCTGCAGTGCGGCGTACAGCTCCGTCACCGGCGGCGTTCCCGGCGGATGCGGTGCCGGATCGGTCCGGCCGTCCCGCGCCCGCGGCACGGCGAACTGACCGGTGGGCGCCCGGAATCCCGCGTCGGCGAAGATCGTGCCGGCGAGCGGATCGAGCAGCAGCCGCAGAAAGCGTTCCGCCGCGGTCCTCGACGCTTCGGACGCCTTGGGCAGCACGACATACGGATAGTCGAACCCCTGCACCGGAACGCCGGGGTAGGCCGCCACCAGGTTCCGGGCGAGGGCGGACTGCTCGGTCGCGGGGAAGGCTGCCGGGAACTGACCCGGCGCCGGGTTCAGCTTCCGCATCGCGGCGGTGAAGGCGGCGGCCGGGTCGGGTTCCTTCTCGGTCAGCTTCCGCAGGGCGAGCAGAGTGCCGACGCCGAGCGGGTCGCGTGCCGGATCCGGGATCCCGACCGGCGAATCGTCGATGACCTCCTGCCAGGACGGCGCTCTCCCCGGCCAGCCGAACCGCCGCGCGGTTTCGTCGGGAAGTCCCAATACCACCGGGGAATTCGCCACCGACTGACCGGATTCCGGCAGGTTCCACGCGCCGGCGTCCCTGGCCTGCGACAACATCGTGCTCGACTCGGGAACCCACACGTCGGGCCCGCCGGAGGTGGTGGTCCCGAGCAGATCCGCGGTCTTGGCCGACTCGCTCGCGGTCACGTCGACGCTGAAGCATTCCTCCTGCGGCACGGTCTTCGCGAGCCGCGTGAGCACCGGCGCCACGTCGGGCGCCGCGGTGATCTCGACCGGCGTCAGCGCGTCACAACCGTTGCCCGCCAATCGGGCCCGCAGATAGTCCACGCCCCACCACGCACCGAGCGCGATCACGAGCAACAGGCTCAAGACGACCACGGGCGCGTTGGACCGCCCGCCACGCCTCGGGCCTACCTGCATGTGGCTGCCTCCGAGGTACGGGGTGAGGACCTGGGATGTTGCCCAATCCGCCCGCGAACGTCAACCCTCGGGTAACTTAGCGCCTTCCGATGCGGCAAATGGCCTAACCGAAGTACTTTCCAGCACCGATGTGGGCGCCGGCGGATCGCCACCATCCCGCGTCGCCGGTCGAGTCGATCCCCTCGGCGATCACCGTCGCACCCGCCATGGTCGCGGTGTCGATGAGGTTCCGCAGCGCCCGTCCCGCCAGGGGTTCCGTCCGCCGCTCCGCGAGCCGGGGAGCGATCCGGACCGTCCGCACGGGCACGTCGACCAGGCAGACGACGTCACCGCCCGCGCCGAAGCCCTGCAGTTCCGCGTCCACCCCGATCTCGGCGAGCAGGTGCAGGTTGTCGACGGTCTCGCCGAGATCCGCGAGCACGGCGTCGGCGGGAAAGCCCAGCCTCAGCCGGGACGGCCCGAGCCCGGTCGCGGTCAGGATGTTCCGCACCGATCCGACGAGATCGGGATCGGCGGCCTGATGCGGCGTCAATCCCACGACCATCGGGAGCCTGTCGTCCGATTCCTCGCAGGCGGCGCGGATGAGCCATTCGCCTAGCGGCACGATGAGGCCGGTCTCGTCGGCGAAGCGGACACAGGTGTCGTGACCGATCCGGCCGTGACGCGGATGGTTCCACGCAAGCCTCGCCTCGATGCCCGCCGGCCTGCTGTCCGCGAGCCAGGTCAACGGCCGGAAGCCGACCTCGATCTCACCGGTCTCCCAGGCACCCGCCATGGAGACGGCGAGGCCGAACTCGTGCCGTTCCCTGCTGTCGAGCACCGAGTCGGACAGCGCCCATTGCCGGTAGCCGTTGGCCTGCGCCCGGCGCAGCGTCATATCCGAGACGCGCAGCAGTTCGTTCGGCGCGATATCCCTCGGCGGCCGGTGCACGACGCCGACACAGGCCGAAACCGCGACACCACTGCCGCTCTCGAGGTAAACCGGTTCGGACAGCTCCTGGTTGATCATGCCGATGACGGTGGCGACGTCCGGGCTGGTCGCGGTGTTCTGGATGAGGATGCCGAATTCGTCGCCGCCGATCCTGGCGACGAGCGCGTCCTCGCCGCCGACGACGGTCCGCAGTTTCGCGGCGACGTTCTTCAACAGGTCGTCGCTCTGTTTCTGGCCGAGCCCTCCCGCGATCAGGGAGAAACCGTCGAGGTCGAGGTGATAGACCGTGACGCCGAACGACGGGTCGGCGTGCCGTAAAGCCCGTTCGAGGCGGGTGCCGAAGCACTGCCGGTTCGGCAGGCCGGTCAGCGGGTCGTGCAGGGCTTGACGGCTCAGCTGCCGCTGCAGCAACGAAACGTCCGTGTCGCCGTCGACCAGGGTGATCAACTGCTGGGCCTCGCCGGCCGGGTCCCGGATGACGGCGCCGGTGAAGCCGGCCCACGTCGGTTCCTCGTCCTCGGTCACGAGTCTTCGCGACAGCTCGAGCCGCTGGCTCTCGCCGTCGAGCAGCTTCCGGTAGCCCTCGCGCAGGCCGTCGGCGTCGTCCGGGTGCACGAGGTCGTAGAGGTTGAGCCCGCTGAGATCCGCGACGGGCCGGTTCAGCATTTCGGCGAACGCCGGATTCACCCGCTGGACGCGGCCGTCGACCCTGGTGACGGCCACGCCGGTCGCCGAGCCGGTGAACAACTGCTCGAAACGCGCCTGGGTCAGCACCAGCTCGCGCCGCGTCTCGCGTTCGAGCGTGACCAACGTGCGGCTCAGATCCTCTTGCTGTGTCTGGATGCTCTCGCGCAACGCCTCGCCGTAGCCGGACGCGAGCGCACCGAGCACCTGCAACACCCGTTCAGGGAGCGACTTCACGCTCCGCAACTCCGGCTCGTGCAAGAGCCCCTTGCCGAGTACGTCCATCGTGCGGCGCAGGCTGTCCGGCCCGACGCACCTGAGCGCGACGAGCCGCGCGCCGGCTTCGGTGGCCTTCGCGGGCTCGGCGTCCTCACTCA
Source organism: Amycolatopsis sp. NPDC102389 (assembly GCF_044765885.1). Lineage (NCBI taxonomy): Bacteria > Bacillati > Actinomycetota > Actinomycetes > Pseudonocardiales > Pseudonocardiaceae > Amycolatopsis > Amycolatopsis sp. NPDC102389. The sequence goes on along the minus strand of NZ_JBIWKX010000012.1, from coordinate 3,928 downwards.
GCACCGCCTCGAAGACCTCGTCCAGCAGAGCGGCGAAATGCTCTTCGATCTGGGCGTGGGTATACGGAAGATACGCCGTACCGGTGACCAGGTAGGCCCACTTGCGGGCCAGCGTGGCGCGGGTCGGCGCGGCGTTCTTCCGCTTCGGTGCCGCGGAGGATGAAGCTCTCTTGGGGGCGTCCGGCGATACGGGGAACTCATCGCCGTCCGGAAGTGGGGCAGTCACGTCCGCCGGTCCTGGGGTCGCTTTCGTATTCCGTGGTGGAGATACATCCTCCACGATTCTGAAGCCGTACTCACGGTTTAACCGTCACCCAATCGGGTGGTCACCCTACGGTACTGCAACACCGACCTTTTCCCTCAGCCAATCGCGGGTGGCGTCCCGATACTGGGACGCGTTGCGATGTAACGCCAGCGAATGTCCGGCACCGGGCAGAACATACGTGGAAAGCTCGGCCTCGGGCCGGTAGAACGGCGCTTCCGCCGGACGCAGTGTCTCGCCGCTCGAACAGTCCCGAAGTGCGAAAAGGCCGCACATCAGGATGTCCTCGGACCCGACCGCTTGAAGCACCGGAACCCGGATCCCTTTCGTCGCGGGCAGCACGATGCCGAACACGGCGACCGTTCCCATTCCCGGGACCGAAACCTGATCCTTGGTCGCCTCATCCGCTTCGATGACCAGGGGGTCGGAATTTTCCGTCGCGTAGAACAGTCCGGCACGCGCTCCCGGTTTCGTCGTGAAATAGAGCGGATCGCTGCCCAGTGAACCGAGCCGCCCGTCGGCGAACGCGGGCTGCAGACCGAAAAGCACGCCGAGCGTCAGGGCGGGGACCGACGGCAGATGCGTCATCCCGGTGAGGATCACGCCGTCCACGTCCTGATACGTCGAGGCCTCGGCCGCGACGATGCCCGAACCGACCGAATGGCCGACGATCACGACCTTCTCGAACGACGTGCCGCCGACCCGTCCCGCGCGCAGATGACCGACCACCTCGTGCATCGATCGCGCCAGCACCGGCAGCAGGAGCGGCAGGCTGAGCGGTTTACTGCTCCCGCCCGAACCGAGCTGATCCGCGGCGAAGGTCGCGTAGCCGTGTTTGGCCATGTCCCGTTGGTACGAATAGCGATCCGGGTCGTAGGGCAGGTCCCAGTAAGCGCTGTTGTAGGTGCCGCCGTGCACCAGCAGCTGGACCGCTTTGGGCGCCGGACCCTCGGGCAGGCAGAACCGGCCGTGCACCGTGGCGGGTTCGCCGAGCGGGCCGGTGACCGGCAGATCCAGATCGGAACAGCGGACGTCGACGGCCTCGGCCGGGGCCGCGACCAGGAAACCACCGAGGAGCACGCAGCACGCGGCCACGACCGTGGCCAGTTTGAGCGGCATTCTCACAGAACCCTCTCCGGAATCGGGACGCTCGGAAGGAGCACGAACCCTACACCTGGTGACGGAACGCTCACCGTCAGGCTTGTGTTCGCGGCCGGACGATCATCGGCAACCGGTTCGGCTGCATCGTCGCTTTGATCTTGGGAAAGACCTTCACGCCCGGTACCGGTTCCAGCCGCCACCGGGCGCCGATCGTCGCCGCCACCAACGCGATCTCCGTGGGGGCGAACTGATGGCCGGGGCACAACCGGGCGCCGGCGCCGAACGGGATGAACGCGCCCTTCGGCAGCTCGGCGGCGCGCTCGGGCTCCCAGCGATCCGGATCGAAACGGTCGGGATCGGGGAACCAGCGCGGATCGCGATGCAGCGTGTGCTGGCTGACCGCGACCTCGGTACCGGAGGGAATGCGCACACCGCCGAGTTCGACGTCCTCCCGCGCCCGCCGCATCAGGATCACCGGCGGGGTCCGGCGGACGACCTCGTTGATGATCCGCTGTGTGTAGACCAGGCGCGGCAGATGCTCGAAGCGCGCGGGCCCGCCGTCCAGCACCTCGTCGACCTCGGCGTGGAAGCGGCGCTCGATATCCGGCCGTGCCCCGATCTCGTGGAAGAACCACGCGAGCGCGACGGCGGTGGTCTCCGCGCCGGTGGTGAGGATCGTGATGACCTCGTCCTCCACCTGCCGGTCGGTCATCTTCTCGCCGGTCTCGTCGTCCTTGGCCAGCAACAACATCGACAGCAGATCGCCCTGGTCGCCGCCCTTCCCGCGCGCTTCGAGGACGGCGTCGCCGATGACCCGCCGCAGCCGCGCGGCCGCCGCGTCGAACTCGCGGTTCGCCGGGATCGGCAGGCGTTCCACGAACTTCGGCGAGAACGCCCGGACCATGACGTACTTCAACATGATCGGGATCGACCGCTGGATCTCGGTGAGCGCGTCGTCGCCGAGTTCCGTGGAGAACAGCGTGCGCCCGGAGATGGTCAGCGCGAGGTCCTGCATGCGCCGGTCGAATTCGACCACCTCGCCCGGTTTCCACCCGTCGGCAAGGTCTACAGCGAGCTTCGTCATCGTCGTCTCGGCGTAGAGCGCGATACGGCTTCGCTGGAACGCGGGCAGCATCATCCGTCGTTGCCGCTGGTTGAAGGCACCGTTGGAAGTCGCGAGCCCGTCGCCGAACAACGGCCGCATCTTGTCGAACACGATGCCTTTGTCGAACTTCCCCGCGTCGACGGCGAGCAACCGCCAGGCGAGCTCCGGAGTCGTGACCAGATAGACCGGCATCGGCCCGAAGTCGAGCCGCACGACGTCGCCGTGCGATCGCAGTGAGGACAACAGTTTCAGCGGGTCACGGAGCATCGGCACGGTATGCCCCAGCACCGGCCAGCGGCCAGGTGCGACAGGGACGCCCAGAGGTGTTGCCATCGTGCTCGTCTCCCGGTGCCTGGACGCTGAACCCGGTCACCTTAGGACCGCGAGGCCGCGGGCAGGCTTCCGCCGTCGCACATCCACACGATCGGACGATGGCGGCCCGGCCTCGCGCGGCCGCTAGACTTCTGTGCCCCAACGGATCCCAACCGAACGGCGGCGACGACGGTGACTTCGAACCTGAGCTGGGTGCCTCCCGAGGTCGACACGACCGTGCCGAATCCCGCCCGGGTCTACGACTACTGGCTCAATGGCGACCACAACTTCCAGGCCGATCGTGACCTGGGCGAACAGATCCTGAAGATCATGCCGGGTATCCGCGACGCGGCCCGGCTCAACCGCGCCTTCCTGCGGCGTGCCGCGCTGCACATGGTGGAGGCCGGGGTTCGGCAGTTCCTCGACATCGGCTCCGGCATCCCGACGGTCGGCAACCTCCACGAGATCGTCCAGCGGATCGACCCGTCCTGCCGGGTGGTCTACGTCGACCGCGAATCGGTCGCCGTGGCACACGCCAAACTGCTGCTGCGCGGCAACGACCGGTGCGCGGCGATCCAGGCCGATCTCCGCGACGTCAACGACATCCTCGACGCGCCCGAAACCAGGGAGCTGCTGGATCTCGACCAGCCGGTCGGTCTGTTCATGTTGCTGCTGCTGCATTTCGTGCCGGACTCGTGGGAGCCGTACACGATATTGGCCCGCTACCGGGAGCGCATGGCCCCCGGCAGTTTCCTCGCCCTCTCGCACGTCGCCGCCGACGCGGATTCGAGCGGCCTCGACGAGGCCATCGAGGCGTACAAGAGCACCCAGAACGACCCCATCCCCCGGACCCACGATCAGGTGCTTTCGTTCTTCGAGGGATTCGACGTCCTCGAACCCGGCGTCGTCGGCTGCGCGATGTGGCGCCCCCAGGGCGCCGGCGACATGTCCGAAGACCCGGAGATCAACTCGCTGCCGTATGCCGGGGTGGGCCGGAAACCGTAGGGTCACCTCGTGAGTGGTAAGGACGGTTATTGAGGGGTAAGGCAAACGTGGCATGGTCGGCGCGGGTGAGTCGTGGGGGGGGGGGGGGGGGGGGGGGGGGGGGGGGACCCCAACCCCCCCCCCCCCAGCACCCCCCCCCCGCC